>JAFVHZ010000143.1 GCA_017474265.1 Bacteroidales bacterium
CATCCGGCATAGCCTCGCTCAATAGTGTTGTCGAGGTTGTCCCAGTGGTTGAGGATACGACGTTCATATGATGGTTCTTCGATGATGTCCAGTTGTCCGTCGGCCTTTCCGATACGTTCCAGTCTCTGCAGGGCGTATGTGCCGTAAAGGGCTCCGATTTCCGTTCTGGCCATGATTCTGCGGCCGTCTGGACCGTCCTTTATCATGAATCCGTCATTCCTGATGTCCAGAGTGGAGTCCACGATTACTTCAGCATTGACAGCCGGCTCTCCTTCAGGCAGCCATAAAGCATTACCATTGCCGGAAGGCCTTGAGCAACCGGCAATGGCAGCAATCATGATTATTAGAAAAAGCAATCTTCTATTCATCGGTTCCTTCGATTGTCTGGATAGTGCCGTCTTCGTTGTACTTAAGTTCGCAGACCTTCAGGCTTCTCAGCCATGTAAGACCTCCTGAAGGAACGCTGTCATGATGGAAAAGCCACCATTTCCCGCCATATTCTACGATGGAATGGTGAGTTGTCCATCCTACAACAGGTGTAAGGATGACGCCTTTGTATGTGAAAGGTCCGTAAGGATTGTCACCGATCGCGTAGCAGAGATAGTGTGTGTCACCTGTAGAATATGTGAAATAGTATTTTCCTTTGTATTTGTGCATCCATGAAGCCTCGAAGAAACGATATGGATTGTCGGCGGTGAATGGCTTGCCTTCCTCGTCGACGATCACTACCGGCTTAGGTTCTTCTGCAAACTCCAGCATGTCATCGCTCAGACGGACTACTCGTGCAGGGAGCGCTGTTTCCTTTCCCTCCGGCAGGTATGCGTTCTCGAGAGCCTTGTTGTCCTTGTAACGCTGAAGTTGGCCTCCCCAGAGTCCTCCGAAATACATATAGTACTTGCCGTCTTCCTCGAGGATTGCAGGGTCAATGCTGTAACTTCCCTTGATAGGGTCCGGTTGCGGGATGAACGGTCCTGTCGGAGAGTCGCTTATGGCAACTCCGATACGGAATATGTCGTTTTTGTCCTTGAGAGGGAAGTACATGTAGTACTTGCCGTCCTTTCTTGCCACCTCGCAGTCCCAGAGTTGCCTTCCGGCCCATGGAATGTCATCAGTGTCAAGGACTTTGCCGTGATCGACCACTTCCGCTGTCATTGGGTCGTCTCCGTTGAGGCTGAATACATGGTAGTCCTTCATGTTGAAATGGTCGCCGTTGTCGTTCTCTGCGATTCCGGATTCCCAGTCATGAGAAGGGTAGATGTAAAGTTTTCCGTCCCATACGTGTACGGACGGGTCTGCCATATAGTCGGCAGGAACGAGATATCTCTTAGGTGTCTTCATGATTATTTGTAATATTCTTTAAGGAAAGGTTTCATTTCAAGGTTGCGGTCGAACAGGAGAGGATAATCCATGCGTCCCCTCATAGGCCAGTTGTTCTTCCATGAATCGTCGTCGCTTACGCCCCATGCGGTAACGCGGGTGATGACATCGGAATGCTTGAGGAATAGGTCCATGAAGGCCTTCATCCTCTCGTTCCATTCTGCCGAGACATCTTCAGGAAGTCCGTCAGGATAAGGATTCATGCTTGCCCTGTAAGCCTCAATGTCACTGACATTCGCTCCCATGTTCACTGTAGGAAGTGCTGACATGTCCCATTCGGTGATCATGACATTGATTCCTGTGCCGGCATATGCCTTCAGGCTCTCCTCGAACTCTGTGAAGTCAGGATAATCCATTCCTACGTGCCCCTGCATGCCGATGGCATCGATGCGGATTCCGCGGCTCTGCAGATCCTTGATGATCTTGACATAAGTGTCGCGTCTTCCCTTTACATTCATGCCATAGTCATTCAGATACAGTTCTGCGTCAGGATCAGCAGCATGTGCACATTCGAATGCAAATGGTATGAATTCCTCACCGAGGATTTCATAGAACGGACTTTTTCTGTATGAACCGTCTTCCACAATTGCCTCATTCACGACATCCCAGCCGTGTACACGGCCCTTGTATCGTGTGACTATGGTGGTTATATGTTCTTTCATCCTTTCCTTCAGGACTTCAGGAGTCACATAATTGCCGTCGTCGTCATAGGGGAACCATTTTGCGAGTTGTGAATGCCATACGAGGCAATGTCCGATGATGAACATGTCGTTTGCCTCACCGAACTCCACGAACTTGTCTGCAAGTTCGAAATCGTATACTCCTTCCTCAGGATGGATTTCCTCCGATTTCATGCAGTTTTCGGCAACGATGGAATTGAAATGTTTCTTCAGGATTTCAACTCCTGCTGTGTCAAGACCACGGATTTCCCACTCGTTCAGGGCCGCTCCGATGTAGAAGTCGTCGGCGAACACATCTTTAAGTCCGCGTTCTTTCTGAGCGGAGCATGACAGTACGGCAAAACAGGTTGCCGCGATCAAAATACTTCTTTTCATGATTATTCGTTCTTTGCTCTTTCTTCGATTTCCATGTTTATCTTGTCGATCACGTCGTCCTCGAGTTCATACTTCGATATGATGAACATAGCGACGAGCAGGAGGATTGCAGGAATGACGCATACAAGCCATCTGATGCCTTCCTGTGCGAGCGGCGTCTGGAGTTCGAGGTCGTTCATGAAATATGCTCCGGCTGCATTGCCCACAGACATCATTGCGAATGCAGTGATGAAGAAGAGGGCGATGACGCGCAGAGGCCTGTTGCGGAAGAATTCTGTCCAGAGGTCGCTCACCTTCACATCCTTGGTGTCCTTTTCATCCATCACGACACGCTCCTTGGTCTGTGAGAAACAGAAGACGAGAAGTGCAAATCCGACAAGAGCAAAGATCAGCATGGCGTAGAACCAGGCCTGAGGGTCGACAGGCAGGGTGCTGGACTGCTCGGCAGCCTTATATCCTGTCCATGCAAGGACAAGTCCCGGTACTACTCCGCCAAGTGCCATTCCAGCCTTGAAGAAGATGCCGGTCAAGGCGTTCACGATACCGGAAATGCGTCTTCCGGATGTATATTCTCCGTATGAGATGACCTCAGGGACGAGTGCCCACATGTATCCGGTAGCCACAATGACTCCTGTTGACTTGATGAACTGCGCGATATAGATGAGGACGATGTTGTCCTTGACTGTTCCCATCCTGCTGATGATGTACATCATGGCCATGCCGACGATCGCAACTGAAAGGAAGATGTAGAACATGTTCTTCTTTCCGACCTTGCGCTTGATGGCAGGCACGAGCGGCATGAAGATGAATGACGGAAGGGATCCCAGTCCCATGAACAGGGCCATCTCTATGGTCTCATGTCCCACTTTGCCGACTGCGAGTGCTGCCACAAGGCATGGGATGCCGGCAGATACGGCCAGACCTCCCACATTTGCCATGAACATACGGGTGGAGGTCAGGACAGTGATTTCGTTTGTATCACGTGTGAGTGACGAATTGAGTGCGCCGTACGGAACGTTGATGAGGGTATATAGCATCGACATTCCGACATAAGTTATGTAGGCATAAAGAAGAGATCCAGAGAATCCGTTCCAGAAGCATAGGATGGCTAGGCCGGTCAGAGGGATACCGCCGAGAATCAGATATGAACGGTATTTTCCCCATCTAGGGTTGTGCTTGTCGACGAAGGTACCTACGAGTGGGTCCCAGATTACGTCCACGATACGCACAACCAGGAACATTACCGCCGCAGCGGCGGGGTCAAGCCCGAAGATGTTGGTATAGAAGAACAGCAGATACATGCTGACAGTCTGATAGATCAGGTTCTGAGCGAGGTCTCCCGATCCGAATCCTATCCTCTGCAGCCATGATAACTTGTAGAAGCCCTTGGCTTCGTTTGCATTATTGGTCTGTGCCATGGTCATATGGTTTTAGTTGTTTTTCTTCATGTCTTTGATGACGGCCTTTACCACCCTCTTTCCTAAGGTCTTCTTGTCCAGAGGATGGATGTCGTTCCATTCTCCGAGGTCGCTGTTGCGTATCAGGACCGCATCAGGGTCATCTGCAGCGGCCTTTGCCTGCTCCTGACGCATTTCTGCCCATGCCTGACGGCCTTTTATGTCGTCCTTGTGAAGGAAGTCAGCAAGTTCCACTATGTAGAAGGGGAGTCCGGGGGCTTCGAAAGTCCGTCTCCAGTCCTTCATCATAAGTCCGAGAAGGTCCGCATATTCATTTCTTCTGTCCACATTCGATTCTCCCTGATACCAGACCACTCCGCTGAATTTCAGGCCTTTCAGAGGAGCAATCATTGCGTTGTACAGGCAGACAGGCTTGTAGCAGAAGAACATCATCGACGGTGCATCCGGCATAGGGGAACCGAGGCGGTATTTCCATTTGCCTTCCAGACTGAACTCCCTTACCTCGCAGATTATCTTATAAGGCTTTTCCGGTACGAAATGCGGCTGCCCTCCGTTGCTGATCACGCGGACGGTCACGTTATTGACTCCTGCCTTGAGTACGTTTGCAGGGATTCTGTAGATTCTTGGCGGATACTGGTATGTGGTGTTTCCGACAAAATGTCCGTTGACGTATACTGAGTCCGCATCTACGATGCAGCCCATCCTGATTACGGCCTCCTTGCCTGCGTATTTCTTCGGGATTTCAATGCTTTTTCTGAGCCAATGCGATCCTCCGACGGGATTCAGACCGTCATTTCCCCAGCCGGTGGAGAACATTTCGACTTCCTGCCAGTATGAGTCGTCATATTCTGCTGAGTACCAGCATTCCTTAAGACCAGGATCTGCGGAGTCCATGGTGGTGTTCCATCTGTAGAAGTCCTCTCCCTCCAGAGCCTTTATCCTGTTGCGGTAGCCTTCGTCTTCGTATAGACGCTTTTCGCTGATGTATTCAGGGTATGATGCAGAGAGCACTTCTTCACTCATCCATGCCTCTACCGGTGTGCCGCCCCAACTTGCGTTCACTATACCTACCGGTACTCCGGTCTCTTCATACATAGCCTTGGCAAAGAAGTAGGCCAGGGCTGACCATTCCATCACATTGCCCCGTGTGCATGTTTTCCATGAAGTCTTGGGCATGTCTTCCTGAGGTGCATTGAAATTAAATGTCTTAGGTACGATGAAATGTCTGATCGACTTGTTCTGATATGTGTCAATCTCAGCAGCGAACATGTCTGTGACCCGCCTCACTGGAAGTTCCATGTTTGATTGTCCGGAGCATAGGAATACGTCTCCTATGAGGATGTCTTCAATGCTCACGTCGTTGACCGTCAGTGTGTAAGGACCTCCTTCGCGTGCTGCCGGAAGTTCAATGCTCCATCTTCCTTCTGCTGATGCCGTGGTTGTGTAGTTCTTCCCGTGCCAGATCACCTTTACCTTTTCATTGCTGTCTGCCCATCCCCATATTTGAATCGGCTCATTCCTCTGGACTACCATGCCGTCCGTGAAGATGGATGGCATGGTCACCTTTGCTCCAGCAGGTGCGGCCATTGCGGTAAGGCATGATATGAAGATTATACATATTCTAAGCGAGCGTGTCATATGCGGTCTTTTAGTATTTACAAAGTTACATTTTTTGCCGCCATGTGTTGTTAATGACGTTTCATAGATTTTTGCTTTTATAACATGCTGCCGAAAGAATATTGCATTTTCTGTCGCTTTTGATACATCTTCTTTTTTAATCTGAATCTGCATGTGTTTGTGATATAAATTTATTAATTTTGTAGGATTGAATCTGAATATTTATTTAAACACATCAATACTATGAATGACACTAAGGTAATGAATCTCGCTGCTGACAATATCCGTATTCTGGCAGCGTCTATGGTGGAAAAGGCGAAGTCAGGCCATCCTGGCGGTGCAATGGGTGGTGCAGACTTCATCAATGTACTTTATTCGGAGTACCTTCAGTATGATCCTGCAAATCCGAAGTGGGCAGGTCGTGACAGGTTTTTCCTTGATCCCGGTCATATGGCACCTATGCTTTATGCTCAGTTGGCACTAGCCGGAAAGTTCACTCTCGAAGAACTTCAGCAACTCCGTCAGTGGGGTTCTCCGACTCCTGGACATCCTGAAGTGGACATCATGCGCGGTATCGAGAATACCTCGGGCCCTCTCGGACAGGGACATGTGTTTGCAGTAGGTGCGGCTATAGCAGCCAAATTCCTTGCGGCGCGTACAGGCAATCCTACTTTCAATAAGGAGACAATCTATGCCTATATTTCTGACGGTGGCATTCAGGAGGAAATATCACAGGGAGCAGGACGTATCGCAGGTCATCTAGGTCTTGATAATCTCGTGATGTTCTATGACTCGAATGATATCCAACTCTCTACAGAGTGCGGAGACGTCATGACTGAGGATACAGCCAAGAAATATGCCGCATGGGGATGGCATGTGATCACGATCAACGGAAACGACTGCGACCAGATCCGCAAGGCCCTAGATGAGGCTAAGACAGTAAATGACCGTCCGACCCTGATCATCGGCAAGTGTGTGATGGGCAAGGGAGCAAGAACTGCCGACAATGCTTCATATGAGCGCAACTGCAAGACACATGGTGCGCCTCTCGGTGGAGATGCATATAGGAATACGGTCGTGAACCTGGGCGGAAATCCTGATGATCCTTTCGTGATTTTTGAAGAGGTGAAGGCTCTTTATGCAAAGCGTGCAGAGGAACTCAAGGCCGTTGTGGCGGAACGCTATGCAGAAGAGGCAGCATGGGCTGCGGAGAATCCTGAAAAGGCTGCCGCTCAGGCGGAGTGGTTCAGCGGAAAGGCTCCGCAGGTGGACTGGACCAAGGTTCAGCAGAAGGCCGGTGATGCGACAAGAAATGCATCTGCAGCAGTCCTCGGACAACTTGCCGAGCAGGTTCCGAACATGATCTGTGCATCCGCAGATCTTTCTAACTCCGACAAGACAGACGGCTTCCTTAAGAAGACTACATCTTTCGTGAGAGGTGACTTCAGCGGTGCCTTCTTCCAGGCGGGAGTTGCAGAACTTACCATGGCATGCTGCTGTATCGGTATGGCACTTCATGGCGGAGTGATCGCTGCCTGCGGTACATTCTTCGTATTCTCTGACTATATGAAGCCTGCGGTACGTATGGCAGCCCTTATGGAACTTCCTGTGAAGTTCATCTGGACACATGATGCGTTCCGTGTGGGTGAGGACGGCCCTACACATGAGCCGGTAGAGCAGGAGGCTCAGATCAGACTCATGGAGAAACTTAAGAACCACCATGGAAAGAATTCAGTGCTTGTTCTCCGTCCTGCAGATTCTCTTGAGACTACGGAGTGCTGGAGGATGGCAATGGAAAACGTAGACACTCCTACTGCCCTCATATTCTCACGTCAGAACATAGAGCAGCTTCCTGAAGGAACTGATTATACCCAGGCAGAGAAGGGAGCATACATCGTGGCGGGTTCTGACGAGAACCCTGATGTCATCCTTGTAGCGTCAGGTTCTGAAGTTTCTACTCTTGTGGCAGGTGCCGCTCTTCTCCGCGAGGACGGAATGAAGGTGCGCATTGTTAGTTGTCCTTCAGAGGGACTTTTCAGAAGCCAGGCCAAGGAGTATCAGCAGAGCATCCTTCCTTGCGGTGCGAAGATATTCGGACTTACAGCAGGTCTTCCTGTGAACCTTGAGGGACTTGTAGGATGCAACGGCAAAGTGTTCGGCCTTGAAAGTTTCGGATTCTCAGCGCCTTACAAGGTTCTTGATGAGAAACTCGGATTCACTGCCCAGAATGTCTACAATCAGGTGAAGGCTATGTTCTAGTCATCACTCGAATATCTTCTTGAGCATATCCTTGTCCGTGCAGTCGGCATATTTAGTGACAAACTCCTTCGGGGTCATTCCGAAATAGTCATGGAAGGAATTCGAGAAGTATGAATGAGTTGAAAATCCGACTCTGTAGGCGACTTCCGAGATATTCACCTTGTTGTTTATCAGCAGGTATGCCGCCTGTTTCAGACGTACGGACCTTATCAGATTACTCGGGGAAATATTCATTATTTCCTTGAGTTTTCTGTTTAGATGCACCCTGCTCATACCCACGGCATGGCTGAGCTCCTCTACGCTGAACTCGGTGTTCTCCATGTTTTCCTTTATTATGTTGATCACCTTGGATGCAAGTTGCTTGCTGTTGTCGGATATCTGTATGTCGTTGTAGCCGTAATCTATGTCACTGCTGAATTTGTTGCGCATGGTCTCCCTGGTGCTTATCGCATGTGCTATTGCGCTCTTGAGGATTTCCAGTGAGATCGGCTTTGTGAAATATCTGTCGGCCCCGCTGTCGATGCAGCGTTTCTGACTGTTCTCGTCTGCTGAAGATGTCAGGAGAATGACAGGGATATGGTTTGTGCCGGGGTTCTTTCTGATCTTGCTGCACAGTTCGGCACCGTCCATCTTCTCCATCATGAGGTCGGTGACCACTGCATCCGGTATGCTTGTGGAAATTACAGACCATGCTTCCTTGCCGTTTGCACAGACCTCTACATTATATATGCTCTGCAGTTCCAGTTTCAGGTAGGCCCTCATTTCGCTGTCATCGTCGACCAGGACTATTGTCTTCCTCGATTTGAGTTGACGGTTGTCCGCTTCACTATCTTCTTTTGGAGTCCATGTCACGTCTTCTCTGCTGGACGAATGCTCTTCCTGGGTGGAGATGTTCTTGGTATACAGGTCCTTGTGGTTGTCAGGCAGGGTCAGTTCCTCAGCGCTGAGATGGCTGTTGCCGACAGGAATCCTGACCCTGAACGCTGCTCCGCCTTCTATGTTGTATGCAGTGATGTCGCCATGATGAAGTTCCACAAGCATCTTTGCCAGATGAAGTCCCACTCCTGATCCGACCTTGGCATCATGCATGCTGCTCTGGAAGAATCTTTCAAAGAGTTTGTCAAGATGCTCATCCTCAATGTTGCTGCCGGTGTTTTCGACAGTGATCTGAAGATATTCATCGATATTCTCGTGCAGAATCCTGTCATTCTTCATCGGCCCGCTGACCTGTATGCAGATTTCGCCATTTTCCGGAGTGTGTTTGAATGCATTGGAAAGTATGTTGAAGATTACCTTGTCGAAGTTTCCCTGGTCGACCCACAGGTTGACCGCATCAGCATCGGATGCGAGAGTGAATCTTATGTTCCTGCTTACAGCAAGGTTGTCAAAGGATTGCATTATGTCCTTTATGAAGTATATGACATCCGTTTCGATGAAATGCAACTGCATCTGACCGTTGTCGACCTTGCGCATGTCAAGAAGTTGGTTCACGAGACGCAGGATGCGGAGACTGTTCCTGTACATGAGGTTGTACAGTTCCCTTTGTTTCGGATCGTTCTCGTTTTCCCTCATCTTCTTCAGAGGATTCATCACCAGAGTGAGAGGGGTGCGTATCTCATGGGATATGTTGGTGAACATCTGGAGTTTCAGTTCCTTTATTTCCGACTCTTCCTTTTCCTTTTCATGCGTCTTTTTTCTCTTGATGTATTCGATTGCAAGAAGTGCCATCACGAGAATTATGACCACGTAGGCTATCCAGGCCCATATCGTCCTGTACCATGGAGGCATGATTCTGATTGCAATGTCCATGCTTGAAAATGAATCCGGTGCATCCTCGAAGAATGCCCTTACCTTCATGGTGTACTTTCCTGAAGGAAGGTTGGTATATGTCATGGTCCGTGAGGCCGGATTCGTCAGATTCCATTCCTTCTCGAATCCTTCCATCATGTATGATACCGATATCTTGTTAGGATTGGTGTATTCCAGAACAGAGAATTCGAGCGAGAAGATGTTATCCTCATTGGAAAGGGTGATCTTTGTGGCCTCGGTTATATGCTTGTCCAATATGTTGTCTTTCCCTTTTGCCGGATCATATTCGATGTTTTCATTCAGTACGGTGAGTCTTGAAAGGGATATAGGAGGTACCGGATGTGACCTTTGGTCCACAATATGGGGATAGAAGGATGTGAGTCCGTTTATGCCGCCGAAATACATTTTGCCGTCTTTGTCCCTATATGATGCTCTGGCGTGGAACTCATTCTCCTGGATTCCGTCAAAATGATAATAGTTCTTGAATCCCTTTGTCGCAATGTTGAATCTTGACAATCCGTTGAGTGTTGATAACCAAAGATTTCCGCTGTTGTCTCCCAGAATATTTGTGATAGTATTGTTCGGCAGGCCGTCGTCTTCGCTGTATAAAGTATTCGTCCGGGTGCCCGGGTCGTAACATACGAGTCCTTCTCCGGTTCCTATCCAGATCTTTCCGTCTGCTCCCTCACAGAAAGAGGCGACTCTGGTGGACAGGTTCTCGTCGAGTTCGTATTGCAGGAGGCGTCCGGCCCTGTTGTCGTACAGCATCGGCCCGTTATATGTCCCGACCAGAAGAAGACCGTTTGAGAGCAGGCTCAATGTGCTTATCCATTTGTTCTCGTCCTCTGCCCATGTCCTGATGACTTTCCTGCCTGGTACATCTATGATTGAAAATCCGTTTCCATGGGTTCCTGCATACATTATGTCCTCTTTTTCGGAATATTCCAGGCAGATCACCTTGTCGGTGTTGATCCCGTCCTGGTCCGCGAATCTCCTGACTCCTTCCTTCGGAGTATATGTGAAGATTCCGTCGAGATATGTGGCAATCCATACTCTGCCAGTCTTGTCCATGGCGAGGCTCATGACCGAGTTGTTGGTCAGGGCTGAGTTGCTGTCGTTGAGCGTCTTCTGCTTTCCGTTTCTGTCCACTATGAAGATTCCGCTTCCGTCCGTGCCGACCCACAGGTCTCCGTTTCCTTCATCCATAATCAGGGATGTGACACAGGAGTTGAGCATATGTTCAAAGCCGTACATCGATTTCGGAATGACCATCACTCCTTTCTGAAATGCTCCTGTCCAGATGTTGCCCTGATTGTCTTCTTTCAGACAATGGATCTTCCAGTTGTCGGTATCGTACGGAATATTGGCCGGTGTGATGTCTTCGAGGATTTCAGTATCAGCATTATAAATCTTGAAACCATTGTTTTCGGTACCTACTATGAATGTGTTTTCTCCATACTTTGGCGCAATGTTGTTTTTCAGCAGGGACATTACCCTATGATGACCGGCATTCCTGTCTTTCGGCTTTCTGATCCTGCCCAAGGCGTTGTCGTAGATCAGTATTCCATAGTTGAAACTTCCGATAAGGATGTTTCCTGTCCTGCTATCTTCTGCAAATGAATTGGCGATGACATCCTGATTTATTTCCTTCGTGTCCGGGCCCCAGATGCTGTCTGCTTCTTTGTCGTTCTTCAGGTCCTCTACCGATATTCCACCATCCTCGGAAGCGAGCCATAGTCTGTCCCTGCTGTCTGTGAACAGTCTCAATATGAACTGGGAATCAAGGGAAGCGTTTATCCTGTACTGGAGTTCGCTGTCCGTTTCATGGGTCTCGATATCCAGGGCATATACTCCGTGTCCTGACGAGGCCGCAAGTATCTTTCTGCTTCCCTTGAACTCTATTTCGATTATGCTTGAAATATGCTGGTCTGATTCCGGGACATCGGGATCACGCAGATCGATGCTCCTGAATGAGTTGTATTCCGTGTCGAATATCTGAAGGCCTGACGAGGTCGCCACCCAGAATGTTCCTTTGCTGTCTTCGAATGTGGAAAGTACGAGATTGCTTGCTATGGAGTTGCTCTTCTTTCTGTCAAAGTGGAAGTTTGAGAAACTCATTCCGTCAAAACGTGACAGTCCGTTCTCTGTGGATATCCAGATGAATCCGCGTCTGTCCTGGTAAATGTCGTTGACCTGGCTGTTCGCCAGTCCTGATGTGGATGTATACAATCTCGCCATCTGTGCGAAGGACGGAATCGAGGTCAGAATTGTTGCAAAAAGAAGAATTGTCAGTTTCAGTTGTTTCATTAGTGGTAGTTTCTTCGGTTATTGTTGCAAAAATAGAACATTTTTCCGTCTTTCTTTTGGATTGGTTACATAAATTATCCTTGTGAATATAAAAACAAAATAAGATATTTGTGACAAACAACGGATTATGCACAGACTTGCTCTATTTCTTGCTCTCATGATAATGCCTGTCCTGGCATCTGCTCAGAAAAGTTGCCTGCGGACTTATGGAGATGCTGTCCAACTTGTAGTCGACGGGAAACCGTTTGTTGTCCTAGGTGGTGAACTGGGTAATTCGTCTGCAGCATGTGATGCTGATATAGAGGAGAATTTTGCCAGATTGCGCAGAATGGGACTGAATACTGTTCTTGTCCCTGCATATTGGGACCTTACTGAACCGGAAGAAGGCTTGTTTGACTTTTCTCTGACTGACAAAGTCCTTGAAGAAGCGAGAAAGAATGACCTGAAGGTGATCTTCCTTTGGTTCGGAGCATGGAAGAACTCGATGAGTTGCTATGCACCGGTCTGGTTCAAGAAGGACTTTAAGAAATATCCGCGTGCACGCACGAGAGAAGGAAAGCCTCTCGAGATTGCAAGTGCGTTTTCCGATAGTGTGTTTGAGGCTGATAATAAGGCCTTCGAGGCATGGCTTTCACATATTGCCGAAGTGGACAGGGAGCATGGAACCGTGATCATGCTGCAGATAGAGAATGAGATAGGGATGCTGGAAGACGCACGCGACCATTCTAAGGCAGCGGACATGCATTTCCGTTCATCTGTTCCTGAGGAACTCCTTTCTTATCTGAAAGCGAATGAGAAGACCCTGCATCAGTATATGTCCGCGAAATGGAAAGATAATGGAGCATGTGGGCAGGGAACCTGGACTGATGTTTTCGGCGATGATATCTATACCGATGAAATATTCATGGCCTGGCATTATGCGAAGTATGTGGAGAAGATGGCGCTTTCGGCTCGTGAAATTTATGATATCCCATTATTTGTGAATGCCGCTTTGAACAGCAGGGGGCGCAGACCGGGAGAGTATCCGTCGGCAGGCCCTCTGGCACACCTTATCGATATATGGCACTGCGCGGCTCCAAGCCTGGATTTCATCTCTCCTGACATCTATGATGACGGCTTCAAAGGCTGGACGGCGCAGTATCATCTTCACAACAATCCTCTCTTCATCCCTGAGACCCGCCATACGCAGGACAACGGAGTCCGTGCCTTTTATGTCCTGGGAGAACATGATGCGATCGGCATAAGTCCTTTTGCGATAGAAGACGGTCCGGATGCTCAGGGAACGCCATTCGTGGAGGGATATGAAAAATTGCGCGAGATGATGCCTCTGATTACGAAATGGCAGGGGCAGGATGCCATGTGGGGGCTTCTGTTCGATCAGCAGGACAAGGAACGCATCATTACTGACGGAGATCTGACCCTGACCTGCCGCCATAACTTCACCCTGCCGTGGGACCCTCGTGCCACAGACGGGAGCAGGTGGCCGGAAGGTGGCGGACTCATCATACGCATTGCTCCGGACGAATATGTCGTCGCCGGAAACGGAATCGTCGTCGAATTCGCTACTGCTGCAGAGAAGGCATACGTGCAGCGGCAGACGCCTCTTGGTGAGGACGGCTTTGCGGATTCCGGTGCGGATACGGTTTCTCCACGCGCTCCGTTTGGTCGGAATGGCGGCTGGACCGCCACCCGTTGCGGTCTGGCATCCGTCGATGAAGTGGAAGTTCTTCCGGACGGAGCCCTCAGGTATGTACGCCGTCTCAACGGCGATCAGGACCATCAGGGACGTCATGTACGCATCTCAGTGGGAGATTATAAGGTTCTGCATGTGAAACTTTATCATTATCGGTAAAGATTCTTCGCTGACTCTCAGGATGACAGAAGGCACGATAGTTGACATTTCATGACACCGGTTAAAAGTTAGTGTTATGAAACGTCATTTTGAGAACTTGACAAGCAAAGTCAGCCGTGCCGTGCAGCACTGGTGGCTTCTTATGATTGCCGGACTGCTGTGTGTCGTCCTTGGCATTGTGGTATTTGTATTTCCTCTAGAGAGTTATGTTACGCTAGCCATTCTTACCGGAGTGGTGATGCTGGTGGTAGGTGCAGCCCAACTCATCATAGCGTCGACAAGCGGCAATTATCTGGCAATGAGAGGATACATGATTGTCGGAGGAGTGATCGACCTTATCCTCGGTATCTTTCTATGTGTGTATCCGGGGGTTACCATGGTCGTACTGCCGATAATGATGGGAATATGGATGATGTATCACAGTTTCATGATGATTGCCTTCGGTGGAGACCTTGATACATTCAGGATTGATGGAGGAGGCACTGTGATTTTCGGTGGAGTGATTCTTCTTCTTCTGTCCATCCTTATCCTTGTCAATCCTTTCGCAGCGGGAATCGCAGCGGTGATAGTAGTGGCCGGAGTCGGTCTTATCCTTTTTGGGCTGCTGCTGTGCTGGCTGTCAGTCAAACTCAAGGATATCCATAAATATCAGGAAAAGGAATATCCCCGTTAGTCCGCAGGCAACATTTATGACCCATACCTTCAACAAATCCGTCCCGTCCTTGCGGGGCGGATTTTCTATATTTGCTTTGTAAAAATGTTTTCATTTACCAACGCCGAAAACAATTACACAAACACATATTATTAACCAACAAACTAACTGTCTCTATGGAAAAGATTTTCCCGAAAAGACTCGTGACAACGCTTCTTGCGCTGGTCGCGATTGTTGCATGGGGGGGGCAAGCATATGCTCAGACCAATGTAACAGGTAAGGTTACCGCTGCGGCTGACGGCACTCCTGTAATCGGAGCCGGTGTCGTCGTACTCGGTACCACCGTCGGCACAATGACTGAGGCTGACGGTACTTACTCAATGATGGTGCCTACAGGCACGACTGAACTTTCGGTCGTATGCCTCGGCTACAAGACAGTCACAGAGCAGATCAACGGTCGCTCAGTGATCAATTTCGTCCTTGAGGAGGAGTTTGACTCCCTTGATGACGTCGTCGTAGTCGGATACGGCGTCCAGAAGAAGAAACTCACTACAGGAGCGAACCTCAACGTCAAGGGTGAGGAACTGATGAAGCGCAGCACAGGCAGCGCACTTCAGGCTCTCCAGGGCCAGACTCCGGGTATGCAGATCACCTCTACATCAGGTCAGCCTGGCGAGGGTATGAAGGTGACCATCCGTGGTCTCGGTACCACAGGTAGTTCAGGCCCTCTCTACATCGTGGACGGTGTGCCAGGTGACATATCGAAGGTTAACCCTGCCGATATCGAGAGCATCGACGTCCTCAAGGATGCGGCATCAGCAGCGATCTACGGTTCACAGGCTGCAAACGGTGTCGTTCTCGTGACCACAAAGACCGGTAAGGCAGGTCAGGCTCATGTATACTTCGACGGATACTATGGAGTCCAGACCGTATATCGTCAGGCACCTATGCTCAATGCGCAGCAGTACATGACCATCATGGACGAGCAGGCTCTCAACTCAGGTCTTTCTACATATGACTGGTCAAAGTATACGCTTGCAGATACAGACTGGGTGAATCAGATGTTCCGCCAGACTGCACCTACCCAGAACTACACAGTCGGTGTGACAGGCGGTAATGATGCATCTGTATATGCCCTGTCTTTCAACTATACCAATCAGGAAGGTATAGCAGGTAGCAAGGAAAAATCAAGTGCAGAGAGTTACAAGGTACGACTCAACTCTGAGCACAAGATCTATAAGGACCTTCTCAAGGTGGGTGAGCACATGACTTTTGTATATGGCAACTCTGCAGGTATCGGAGTCGGCAACCAGTACAACAACACCCTCCGCGGTGCGTTCAACACATCTCCACTCGCTCATCTTTATGGAAACAACTATTATGGCTGGGGCGATGAAGGCGGCATCTGGAATGATTCTTCATACGACACAGACGAGTTCAAGAACTGGTACAACGGTGACGGCAACCCATATGCATCGATGATGCTCGGCCGTTCTACATCTTCTTCACAGAACTTCATCGGTGATGTCTATGTGGAACTTACTCCTGTAAAAGGACTTTCGATCAAGTCGACTGTCGGTTTCTCAAGTTATTCTTCAAATGGTCACGGTATCAGTTTCCCTGCAAAGTGGAATGTGTACGGAACCACTCCGTCACTTGAGACTGACTACTATTCATCAGTGACACAGAACCAGTCAAGCGGCTACAGTTTCTCTTGGATAAACACAGCAACCTATCAGACAACCATCGCTGACAACCACAACATTTCTGCAATGATCGGTTCCGAGTGGGATACCAACTACGGTGAGTGGATGTACGGCAACAACAAGATTTCCGTTGAGCAGTTCAAGGACTTCGAGCACGCATGGCTCAACAACGGTTCTGACGACAATACATTCTGGGGCAAGCCACAGGGTAATGTAAACGATATCGACAAGACTTTCTCTGCATTTGCCCGTCTCGGTTATAACTACAAGGAAAAGTACATGGTCAACGCCACTTTCCGTGCTGACGGTTCTTCAAAGTTCGCGAAGGGCAACCGTTGGGGATTCTTCCCTTCAGTATCTGCCGGTTGGGTGATGACAGAAGAGGATTGGCTCAATGATGTGAACGGTCTCGACTTCCTGAAGATCCGTGCATCATGGGGACAGGTCGGAAACAAGAACATTTCCAACTATGCATATACTGCCCCTATCTCGACTACAAATCATACATACACATTCGGAACCAATTCCGGTGCGGAACTCGGTTCTGCAGCCGAGACTCTCGGTGCAGTCCAGGAGCGTCTTGCAAACTCCGATATCAAGTGGGAGACTTCGGAGCAACTTGACTTCGGTATCGATGCAAGATTCCTCGACAGCCGTCTCTCAGTGAACGCTGACTGGTATCGCAAGATTACCCGCGACTGGCTCGTCACTGCTCCTATCCCTGCTACAGCGGGTACAGGTGCACCATATATAAATGGTGGTGACGTTACCAACTCCGGAGTAGAACTCGCTCTGAACTGGAATGACCGTATCGGTGACTTCAGTTACTACGTAGGCGTGAACGGAGCATATAACAAGAACGTTGTCGGCGAGATTCCTAATACTGACGGTATCATCCACGGTGAGGTGAATCAACTTTTCGACAATGCCAAGGAGTTCTACCGTGCGGAGAACGGACACTCTATCGGTTACTGGTGGGGTCTCCAGACTGACGGACTCTTCCAGAACCAGCAGGAGATCCTTGATCACATTGCTGCAGGAAACGGTGTCCTTCAGGCTGATCCTCAGCCGGGTGACGTGCGTTTCGTTGACCAGAACCATGACGGCGTGATCGACGACAGCGATAAGGTAGACCTCGGAAACGGTATGCCTGAGTTCACTTACGGATTCAACCTCGGCTTCGACTGGAAGGGACTTGACTTCAATGTGACAGCATACGGATCGGCAGGTGCAGAACTTGTTCAGTCTTACAGAAACTTCACTAACAGATTCGCAAACTACACCACTGCGGTTCTCGACCGTTGGCATGGTGAGGGCACATCGGACAGAATCCCTCGCGTGACAGATTCCAATATCAACTACACTGAGTTCTCAGACCTCTTCCTCCATGACGGAAGTTACCTCCGTATCAGCAACATCACTCTCGGATACGACTTCTCACGCATTGCGAATGTGAAATGGCTGAGCCAGGCCAGACTTTACGTTTCTGTACAGAATGCATTCACATTCACAAGGTATGAGGGAATGGATCCTGAAATCGGTTACGGTACATCAGACTGGTGCTCAGGTATCGATCTCGGATACTATCCACATCCTCGTACATTCCTCGTTGGTGTAAACCTTCAGTTCTAACCGTTTAAATCAAAGAGAATTATGAAAAAGTTTTTTAGAAATATTGCAATAGTTCTGTTCGCTCTAAGCGGTACTGCATGTTCACTCGACACAGAATCGATGTCAAGTATCGACTCACAGACCTATTATAAGACAATGGCCGATGCAAAGGCTGCCCTTGTGGGATGCTATGACGGATACCGCCGTACTGCATCAGGTGGCTCTTCTCCATCATTCTATGAAGCATCTGAAATCATGGGTGACGACTGCTTCGGTGCTACCGGAAACGGTGACGGTCGCGCATATCAGGTCGTTGACCGTTTCGACCAGAGTCAGTCTCCTGGAGACATGAACATATTTGAGAACCTCTGGAAGGCATATTATGCAGGTATCTTCAATGCCAACTCTCTTCTTGTGCAGTTGGACAACATTACCTGGGAGGCTTCCGCTGACTTCAATACTTCATCTCCTGAGGAGACCAGGGCTGCCGTTGAAGGTGAGGCTAGATTCCTTCGTGCCATCCAGTATTTCGACCTTGCCCGTCTTTTCGGACGTGTTCCTCTTCTGAAGGAGCCTACAAAGGAGGTAGTTCCTCAGGCTGAGGCAGATTCTACATTTGCCCTCATCTTCAAGGACCTCAAGTTCGCTTCCGAGAATATAAAGTATGTTCCTACCAAGGCATGGCATGCAGCCAATGACGGCCGTGCGACTGCAGAGGCTGCAAAGGCAATGCTGGCAAGAGTATACCTTTTCTATACAGGCTATTATGGTAAGGAACCTCAGGATGTGACTAAGGACTATGTGATTACCGCACTTGAGGATATCGTCAACGGCGGACATTACGGACTTGTCCAGACCAAGGATAACAACGGTTTTGCACGTCTTTGGAGAGCCGCTGTTGCTGAGGATGCCGGTGACGGTCAGGGACTTGACTATAACGACTGGGTAGGAATCGGCTGCAAGGACGACACTGTGAATGAATACATCTTCACGATGAAGTTCAACTATACCCAGGACTATAACGGCGTCACTACAGGTAACCGTTGGCTCGTGATGATGGGTCTTCGTGGTGTGACCGATGTCGCTGCCGTTCCTTACGGAAAAGGCTGGGGTGCATGTACGGTCAATCCTGATGCATGGGATGTATATGAGTCCGGTGATGCGCGTCAGGCCGCAACCATCATCAATTATGTTGCAGAAGGACGTACCGCCATCTGGACTGACGACCTTCTTGCTGACCAGCGCGAATATACAGGTTACAACCTCAAGAAGTATATCCCTCTCTCGTACAATGTAGGAGGTCAGGCAGTTCCTGAAGTACAGGCAGAGTCAGAGTGGGAAGGCGGACATGACTTCCAGATCTCACAGTATCAGGATTTCGTTGTCATGAG
>JAFVHZ010000144.1 GCA_017474265.1 Bacteroidales bacterium
CATCATCCAGGCTGGAATCAGGAGGGTCGTCTACAGGGATGCCTACCGTCTGACAGACGGAATTGACCTTCTCAAGCGTGCCGGAATAGAAGTCGAACAGGTGGACTAGTCCATCTGTCATCCCGAGCTTGTCGAGGGATCTATACAGATTATGACTATGAAGAAATTTGACAACAATATCCTTGTAGCACTCCTGGGAGTCATCCTGGGAGTGCTTCTTACCTTGGTTGCAGGCAAGGTTCTGCCTGAGAGGAAGTTTGACGGTGACTATAACCGTTGGAGAAAACTCAACCTGATTCTTCAGGAGGTCGAGAAGAACTATGTGGACACTCTGGATAAGAAGAACATGACTGATGCAGCCGTCGTGGCTGCTCTTGCAGAACTTGACCCGCATTCGGTATATCTTCCACCTGTGGAACTGACTGAGTCTGAGACAGAACTCTCCGGCAACTTCGAAGGTATCGGCATCACTTTCAATGTGCCCAATGATACCGCTATTGTCCTGAACCCGGTGCCTGGCGGTCCTTCAGAGAAGGCCGGTCTGCTTCAGGGAGACAGGATCGTGCGCGTGGATGACAGGGACATAGCGGGTGTGAAGATGCCTCAGGACAGCATGATCCGCCTTATGAAGGGCCCGAAAGGAACCAAGGTGAAGATTACCGTAAGCAGAGACGGCACCCTCATACCTTTTGAAATCACCAGAGACAGGATACCGATGCATTGTGTCGACGCCTCATTCATGATCGATGACACTACCGGCTACATCAAACTCTCGAAGTTCACCCGTACGACATATATCGAGTTCTCGCAGGCCTCTGAAAAACTCCTGTCAGAAGGCATGACCCGCCTCATCTTTGACCTCAGAGATAACACAGGGGGATATTTCGACCAGTCACTGCTGCTTTCAAACGAGTTCCTGAACAAGGGAGACGGCATAGTCTATATGGAAGGTCTTCACCGTCCTCGTCAGGAATATGATGCTGACGGACGCGGCTCCCTCAAGGATGTGGAGATATCGGTGCTGATAGATGAAGGAACGGCATCGTCAAGTGAGATATTCTCAGGTGCGATACAGGATAACGACAGGGGAGTGATCGTAGGACGCAGGTCCTTCGGTAAGGGGCTGGTTCAGGAGCCGGTCAATTTCACAGACGGCTCCGGCATACGCATTACCGTCGCTCGCTTCCATACTCCATCAGGCAGATGTATACAGAAACCGTATGACAAGGACTATGAATACGACATATATGAGCGTTATGCCCATGGTGAGATGATGTCTGCCGACAGCATGAAGGTGGATACCACAGCAGTATTCTATACCATGAAAGGACGTCGTGTATATGGTGGGGGAGGTATCATTCCGGATGTGTTCGTGCCTATTGATACGACAAAGGCGACAGAGTTCTACATCAGGTGCAACAGGAAGGCAACTGCGGTAAGATTCGCGCAGACTATGTTCGACAGATACCGGGGTTCTCTTGCCGGAATATCGGATTTCAACGAACTTGATAGATATCTTGACGGCATAGGTCTTGACCGCAAGTTCCTGGACTATGCCTCACGAGTCGACGGAATCACACCTGCCCCAGGCGAGTGGGATGCCTCAAAGTCATACATGATGCCTCAACTCAAGGCCCTTGTAGGAAGATTCTCCAAATTAGGCGATGAAGCATTCTACAGGTTCTATCTTCCGATCGATGACACTATTCAGGCCGCTCTGAAGCATCCGTCTACTGTGCAATGAACCGGTAGACGATTTCTCCTGTCTGGTTGGCAGGGGCCGTGGATGAGGCACTGAATCTTGAAAGGCGGGCGGCGCGGATGGCGAAACTGCGCAGGCAGTTGTCACCTGATGAAATCTCCTCCATCACCTTGGCGCTCACGACCTGACCTGAATTGTTCACCTTGATGATGACGGTGACATCGCCGGCACCATAGCATCTGTATGCAGGGATAGGGAGGTGGCTGGCCTTTCTTCCGTCCAGTGTGTATGACAGCACAGACGGACCGCTGTATTCCTTCTGATTCTTCTGGTCCGGCTTCTTCTGGTGCTGCATCTCCACTGTCTCTTCACGGGCATCTTCCTCCACTGCGTCCTTATGGCCGTTTTTAAGGTCATTGGCAAGTCTTTCCGCATCTTTGTACAGTTGGTCTGCGTCTGTGCCCCTGTCGTCCTTCAATTGTGCTCTGGAGGCGTCTACTGCAATGTTCCTTATAGGCTCCCCTGAGTTATGTGCAGCCGCTATAAGGTCGTCCAGCCTTTTGCTGATATCTTCCTTGAAGGCAATCTCCTTTTCGATCCTTTCGATTTCCTCCTGCTTCGAGAAATCCAGTACGAAACTCTCCTCTCTGCGTACGGTCGCATCAATCTGATATAGCAGCAAGACAATAATCACCGTGAGATGGAATATCACGGTGATATATAGTCCTGCGCGACTTTCTTTATTGAAAGGATTGTTCATTCCTGTTCTTCACTTTCCTACTTCTTGCAGGTGGCGAGTGATTTCTCGATGGTCGCTGAGATCACGTCGATGGCCACCTTGTTGTGTCCTCCCTGCGGGATGATTATGTCAGCGTATCGCTTGCTTGGCTCTATGAACTGCAGGTACATAGGCTTTACTGTATTTGAGTAGCGCTCGATCACCCATTCTACAGTCTTGCCTCTTTCGACAATGTCACGGGCCATCACCCTCATCAGTCTGTCATCGTCGTCCGCATCAACGAATATCTTGATATTCATCAGTTTACGGAGTTCCGGGTCGCAGAATATAAGGATGCCCTCAACTATGATCACGTCTGCAGGTGTCACCCTTACGGTTTCGTTCTTCGAGCGTCCGCATGTGATGTAGGAATATACCGGCTGATCTACAGTCTTTCCTTCTCTGAGTTCCTTCAGTTGTTCTCTCAGAAGATCGAAGTCGATAGAGTCAGGATGGTCGAAGTTGTGTACCCTTTTTTCTGCTTCTGTAAGGTGGCTGAGGTCTTTGTAGTATGAATCCTGTGGGATTACAACTACGTTTTCCTTCAGTTGTTCGGTTATCGCCTTAACGACGGTAGTCTTGCCTGAGCCGGATCCTCCGGCTATTCCTATGATCAGCATATCGGTAGCGGTTTAATATTCTGCATTCTTAGGGGTACGTGGGAACGGAATCACGTCGCGTATATTGCTCATGCCTGTCACGAATAGAAGCAGACGCTCAAATCCGAGACCGAATCCGCTATGAGGTGCTGAACCGTATCTGCGTGTGTCAAGATACCACTCGAGTCCTTTGCGGCTCATGCCGGTTTCCTCGATGCGGGCCTCGAGTTTCTGAAGTGAGGCCTCTCTTTCCGATCCTCCGATGATCTCTCCGATCTTAGGGAAGAGTACGTCCATTGCGCGTACAGTCTTTCCGTCCTCATTCTGCTTCATGTAGAACGCCTTGATGTCCTTTGGATAGTCAGTGAGGATGACAGGCTTCTTGAAGTGCTGCTCCACGAGATATCTTTCATGCTCGCTCTGCAGGTCTGTGCCCCAACTTACAGGATATTCCCATTCTACTCCTGCAGCCTCAAGTATCTTTATTCCTTCGGTGTATGTGAGACGTACGAATTCTGTGTCTGCAACGCCTTCCAGACGCGCTATGAGTTCGTTGTCGAACCTGTCGTTGAGGAACTTGATGTCATCGTAGCAGTTGTCAAGGGCATACTTGACGAGATACTTGATGAATTCCTCTGCGAGGTCCATGTTGTCCTTGATGTCGTAGAAGGCCATCTCAGGCTCGATCATCCAGAACTCTGCAAGGTGGCGCGGAGTGTTTGAGTTCTCTGCTCGGAATGTAGGTCCGAATGTGTATATCTCGCCAAGGGCCATCGCACCGAGTTCGCCCTCCAACTGGCCGCTTACTGTAAGGCTAGTCTCCTTGCCGAAGAAATCCTTTGTATAGTCGATGCCGCCTTTCTTGTTCTTAGGGAGATTGTCCATGTCCAGCGTTGTCACACGGAACATCTGACCCGCTCCTTCGCAGTCTGATGCAGTGATGAGCGGTGTATGCATGTAGACGAATCCCTTATCATGGAAGAACTGATGAATGGCGAATGCCATCTGGTTTCTGATGCGGTATATTGCGCCGAATGTATTGGTCCTCGGACGAAGATGTGCAACTGTCCTCAGGAATTCGAAAGACGTGTCCTTCTTCTGAAGCGGATAGCGCACCGGATCGCATTCTCCGTATATCTCTATTTCGGTAGCCTGGATCTCAGTTGCCTGGCCGCCTCCTACCGATTCCACAAGCATTCCCTTTACTGCCATGCAGTTGATAGTGGTCAGGATGATTGGATAATAGCCGCTTCTGTCAAAATAGATGCGGAAGATACTGAGTCAGAGGTTCATGTAAGACTTGATTTTCAGCATATCATG
>JAFVHZ010000145.1 GCA_017474265.1 Bacteroidales bacterium
CCTAAGAACGATACAGAAAAGAGAAGCAACGAAAGCAAACTTGCTGATATCGAGGGTCTCTTCATCACAAGCCAGGTGGCAAGTTGTGATAATCTCATCGCGCTTTTCACTCCAAGATATGAGGCTGCCCCTCAGGATGTGGAACTTGCAAAGAACATCGTAAGGATGATGGGTATCACTGAGGGATGTACAGACAACGATCTTTTCCACAATGCCATCACTCTCATGCATACAAGCGAGCCTTCACATGTTTCAGCATATAACCTCTACAAACTTAATTCTTCAAGAGGTGATGTAGAGACTGCAATCAAATATATGGAAGAGGCTATTGCATATGAGGAATCTGATGCATTGACCGATGCCAACTACAATTATGAACTTGCAGCATTCTGTTTCAAGAACGGAAATAACGGCAAGGCTTATGCAGCGGCTCAGAAGGCAGCGGAACTTGATCCGTCTCTTGCTGGTAAGTCATACATGCTTATCGGCACCATCTGGGGCAACACCCCATGCTCAGGTAACGATATCGAGCAGAGAGCAAAATATTGGGTAGCAGTAGATTATATGACAAAGGCCAAGAATGCTGATCCTGCTCTGGCAGAGGATGCCAACAATATGATCAGACAGTTTGCAGCATACTATCCTCAGACTGCGGAGGCTTTCATGTATGATGTCACTGACGGCCAGTCATACACAGTTTCATGTGGTGGAATGAGGGCAGTCACTACTGTAAGGACTCAGAAGTAAACTGACGCTTGAAAAGATTTACAAATATCCTTAAGATGATTGCAACCGCAACTGCGGTTGCTTTCGTCGTTTATTCATGTAAAGGAAAACTGGCCGAGGCGGAATCCATATCTCTTTCCGAAACTCCAGTCCAGAAAGTGAATGATATGTTCATTGTCCAGACTGAGAACAGTATCATAAATGTCAGGGCTGAGGCTCCTCTTATGGAAAGATATGAGAGGGATACCCTTTCATATGAACTTTTTCCTGAAGGTATTGCCGTATATGGATACACTGA
Source organism: Bacteroidales bacterium (assembly GCA_017474265.1). GTDB lineage: Bacteria > Bacteroidota > Bacteroidia > Bacteroidales > UBA932 > Cryptobacteroides. The sequence continues at coordinate 1,025 of JAFVHZ010000145.1, forward strand.
AGACGGAAGACTTGAAACCGAGATAGTTGCTGACAATGCAAGACATCTTAAGTATAAGGACGGCAGAGAGTCTTGGGAGGCTTTCGGAAATGTTGTGGTGAAGAATCTGATCAATCAGGAGATAATGGAGACTGATACCCTTTACTGGGATCAGAAGAATGAAAAGATCTATACTCACTGTTATGTCAGAATGTATTCTCCTGACGGTTTCATGCAGGGATACGGAATGGAATCAGACCAACGTGCAAGGGATACCGAACTATTCAATCCTTTCAATAATTATGCAATAATGACTCAGGATAGTACCGCAGTAGTTATTGATTCTGTTAATTTTATAGGTCCTATGCAAAAAAAATAGCGACAGATTGACAGAAAATTGTTAACTTCGCCCCCTCATGTGTAAATGCATGCGTAAATAACGGGATAATAATCTAAAACAAATAATAAAATGGCAGTTCTTGAAACAATCCGTGTAAAACTCGGAGTCCTGATAACAGTGCTCATAGCAGTGGCACTGTTGTCATTCATTATTGACCCGACCACACTTCAGTCTGTATCAGGTTCATCATCAAAGTATGATGTAGGAGAAATCGACGGAAAATCCGTCTCATATATGGATTTCCAGGCAGACATCGACAGATTCACTACTATCAACGAGATCATGACAGGATCTTCTGCTCAGAACGAGCAGCAGCAGATTTCAATCAGAAATGCAGCATGGCAGTCTCTCATTGACAAGTATCTTGTTGTGAAGAATGCAAATAAGGCAGGCATTCATGTAGGTGAGGAGGAAATGGTAGACATCATCTCTGGAATTATCGATTCTCCTGTGTTTACTCAGAATCCTGCATTCATGGACGAGAACGGTGTATTCTCTCCTGCACTTCTGACTGAGTTCGTCAACTATATCGAGTCAGACCAGACAGGTCGTCTCCAACTTTATTGGGATTATCTCGTAGAGTCTGCAAAGACTCAGCAGTATTATGCAAAGTATATGTCACTATTCACTCAGAGCGACTATACAAACGCTCTCATGCTTGCTGATGAGATCGCTGATAATAACAACACTTTTGATGTTGAGTTTGTAATGGTACCTGTGGGATTCGCAAAGGATTCGACAATCGTGGTTTCTGACAGCGAGATCAAGAAGTATTACGACGCTCACAAGAAGTTCTTCAGGCAGCAGGCAAGCAGGGATATCGAATATGCAGTATTCGAGGTGGTTCCTTCTGCTGAGGATGTTGCTGCTGCAAACGAGGCTCTCGTAGCCGTGTATGATGAGTTTGCAGTTGCAGAGAATATGAAGAGTTTCCTTCTTGCCAACTCTGACAGACAGTATGACAATCACTGGTACAAGGCAGGTGAACTCAATACGGTTGCAAAGGTTGTGAACGATTATGCTTTCGGAGACAATAAGGGTGTGTCGGAGGTTCTTTCAAACGGAAACACATTCTACGCTGTACGCGTAATGGAAGAAGCAATGATTCCGGATTCAGTATTCGTGAAATATGTACCTGCAAATTCAGTGAACGTAGACAGCCTCCTCAATGTGGCTGAGCCTATGTGGATTACTCAGACTCAGGGTTTTGAGGATGTTATGGCTGCAAAGAAGGGTTCTACAGTGACTGTAAACGGTCTTGTATTCAATGTCCTCGATGTTACTGCACCTGTTGCTAAGAAGAAGGTAGCAGTTCTTGAGAAGAATGCAGTTGCAAGCAAGGAGACTGTAAACGGATATTATGCAAAGGCTAACACTCTCGCTACCAAGTCTGCCGGAAAATATGATAAGTTCCAGGCTGCATGCACAGAGGAAGGCGTATATGCACATCCTGTAAACAAGATGCTTGAGAGCGCTGACAGACTTGGTGCTGTAAACCACACTAAGGAAGTTACAAGATGGGCTTTCGATGCAAAGGTCGGAGATGTTTCAAATATCATTACGGTTGATAACAACTACTTCATCGTTGCTGCCCTCAAAGGTATCCACAAGGAAGGATATGCTCCTGTAAGCGAGGTTTCTTCACAGATCAGCAATATGCTTTATGGTGAGAAGGCTGTTGCAAAGAAGGCTGAGGAAGTTGCTGCAAAGATTACTGGTCTTGGTTCTATGGAGGCTATCGCTGAGGCTCTCGGTACAACAGTAAGTACTAAGGAAGGCGTTGCATTCTCTTCACTCACTTCACAAGGTCTTGATCCTATGTTCATCGGTGCTGCTTCAGTTGCCGAGGACGGAAAGATCTGCGGTCCTCTTGCAGGAAACATCGGAGTGTATGTATACAAGGTTACCGGCCGTGATACAGGTGCATTCTTCACAGAGGATGATGCAAGGGCCCGTGATGCTCAGATGGCTCAGTATTCTACCCAGATGCTCGTTCCTACAATGATGGACGATGCTGACGTAAAGGATAACAGAGCACGTTTCTTCTAAAACTCAGAGTGACAGATATGATTCTCCCGGTAATCTTCTGATTATCGGGAGAATTTTTTATAATTTTGTGGAATGAAGAATATTTTATCTATCATTACGGTCTTGGTGGTACTGTCAGGATGTATCAAGGAAAAACAGGCAGGTGCCGATCTGAATACAGGGGACATGCTGCCGGATTTTGAAGTGGTCATGAATGACGGCTCCGTGGTCACAGATGATTATCTGAAACAGGAGGTATCGGTGGTGATGTTCTTTCATACTTCATGTCCGGACTGTCAGCAGGTTCTTCCTGAAATGCAGAAGATATATGACGTATATGCGTCAGAAAAGGTCAGAATAGTCCTTATAAGCCGCGAGGAGTCAAAAGAGGATATAGACTCTTTCTGGAAGGAAAAAGGTCTTGAAATGCCTTATTCTGCCCAAAATAACCGGAAGGTCTATGAAAAGTTTGCTAAGACCAGGATACCGAGAGTATATATAAACGGAAAGGGCGGGATCATCAGGCATATATTCACTGATAGTCCCAACCCTTCTTATGACGATATCAAGTCTGCCCTTGAAGATGTTATACGTTGAAAAGGAAGTGCATGATGTCTCCGTCCTGAACCACATATTCCTTACCTTCGACTCCAAGTTTGCCGGCAGCGCGGCATGCAGCCTCTGACTTCAATGTCACGAAATCATCGTATTTGATGACTTCCGCACGGATGAATCCCTTTTCAAAGTCTGTGTGGATCACTCCTGCAGCCTTAGGAGCCTTGTCCCCCTTGTTTATGGTCCATGCACGGCACTCGTCAGCACCTGCTGTGAAGTATGTACGCAGGTTGAGGAGCGAATATGCGCTCTGAATAAGCCTTACGACTCCTGATTCTTCCAGTCCCATTTCCTCCAGGAACATCTGACGCTCTTCATATGATTCGAGTTCCGCAATGTCAGACTCGATCTTAGCGGCAATCACGAGAATCTCCGCATCTTCATCCTTCACAGCCTCGCGCACCATCTCCACATACTGGTTTCCATCCTTTGCAGAAGCCTCATCCACGTTGCAGACATACATCACAGGCTTGTTGGTAAGGAGGAAAAGTTCCTTGGCCATCTGCTCTTCTTCTGCGTTTTCAGGTTTCACTGTGCGGCATGACTTGCCCTGCTGGAGAGCGTCGCGGTATCTGCAGAGAAGGTCGAACAGTTTCTTTGCGTTCTTGTCACCTCCGGTCTGAGCCTGCTTCTGTACCTTTGCAATTCGGTTTTCCACAGTCTCGAGGTCCTTCAACTGAAGTTCGAGGTCTATCACTTCCTTGTCACGAACCGGATCTACAGTTCCGTCCACATGCACGATGTTAGGATCGTCAAAGCACCTGAGGACATGGAGGATGGCATCTGTTTCCCTGATGTTTGCAAGGAACTGGTTTCCGAGACCTTCACCCTTGCTTGCTCCCTTGACGAGTCCGGCAATGTCCACGATTTCCACTGTCGCAGGAATCACCCTCTTAGGGTTGCACAGGCTTTCCAGCACCTCAAGTCTCTTGTCCGGTACGATGGTCGAACCTATGTTAGGCTCAATCGTACAGAACGGGAAATTTGCGCTCTGGGCCTTACCAGAACTCACACAGTTGAACAAGGTCGATTTTCCTACATTCGGAAGTCCTACTATACCGCATTTAAGTGCCATTGCAATCTATCTTTAAATGGTAAAAATACTCTAATTCATTATCAGGCCGCAAATTTACGCCAACTTTTTCTTTTTCTTATGATTATTTCCGTTTTTTAGCCAAAGTTTTTCTTTTTCTTGGCCTTCATTGATTCAATTCATTGCAATTTTGTACGAATATGTCCGTCAGCCATGAAAAGGATTCTCGCAGTCATATTTGCATTGATGTCACTGTCCTGCTTTGCGGAAGACAGGGATTCTTTGCTGGTGATGTTCTGGAACCTTGAAAATTTCTTTGACCATATCGACCAGGGGACAGGGGAGTCGGACAAGGAATTTTCTTCATACGGGACAAGGAGATGGATGAAGAAAAGGTTTCATGTCAAGTGTGATGCTGTGGCAAAGAGCATGATGTGGATAGGGGAGCAGTACGGAAGGATGCCTGATGTGGTAGGATTGGCTGAGATAGAAAATAAGGGGGTCCTTTATAAATTATTGAATTCTACTCTGTTGAGAAAATATGATTATCGGATAGTCCATTTTGAATCCTCCGACAGGAGAGGAATAGATGTGGCACTGCTTTTCCGCAGGTCTTCAATGGATACTGTCTTCACTTCGTTGAGGGCTCCGGAACATGATGGTCATAAGATGAATACACGTGACATACTGCATGTCAGGATGCGTCTGTGTGATGGAGATGAAATGGATTTCATAGTCAACCATCACCCTTCCAAATATGGCGGGGAAGAAGAGTCTTCCGGCAGAAGGGTGTCTGCAATGCAGTCCATGATGGAACTGTGCGATTCCCTTGATTCCGATAGAATCATATCCATGGGCGATTTCAATGACACTCCGGATGCACCGGCATTCCGGTTGACGGAAGACAGGCTGATGAACAAGGCCCGATACCTTCACCAGAGAGGCGAAGGAACCATAAGATACGAGGGCAGGTGGGATATGATCGACATGTTTCTGGTCAGTCCGGAACTGGATACATGTACAGTAATGGAAGTGTGCCGGATACCTTTTCTGACGGTAAGAGACTCAAAGCATACAGGTCTGAAACCTTTCCGGACATATTCAGGACCAAGATATATAGGGGGAGTAAGCGACCACTATCCGATAATACTGATTATGAATCGGGACAAAATTGGTGTTTATAAGTATTATTCTTCTATGTGCCGTCATTGAAAAATCAACATATATTCTTACCTTTGGATGATTTATATGAAACCAATAATTAAATAACTAATAACAATGAAAACAAGAATCGCTGAAAAATTCCAGACCCTCTTCCAGTGCGAGGGTGAGTTCTTTGCGTCTGCAGGACGTATCAACCTTATCGGTGAGCATACAGACTATAATGGTGGCTTCGTTTTCCCTGGTGCCATCGACAAGGGAATGATCGCTGAAATCAGACTCAACGGTACAGAGAGGGTACGTGCTTTCGCACTTGACCTTGACGAGTACTGCGAGTTCGGTCTCAATGAGGAGGATGCTCCTGTACAGAGTTGGGCAAGATACATCTTCGGAGTATGCCGCGAGACCATCAAGAGAGGCGGAAAGATAGCAGGTTTCGATACAGTATTCGCAGGTGACGTTCCTCTCGGAGCAGGCATGTCATCTTCTGCAGCCCTCGAGAGCACATTCGCATTTGCACTCGACTATCTCTTCGATCTCGGCATCGACAAGTTTGAACTTGCACGTATCGGCCAGAGCACAGAGCACAACTACTGCGGCGTGAAGTGCGGCATCATGGACCAGTTCGCTTCAGTTTTCGGCAAGGCAGGCCATCTCATGCGTCTTGACTGCCGTTCTATGGAGTTCGAGTATTTCCCATTCGATCCTGAGCAGCACGGCTACAAACTCGTTCTTCTCAACTCATGCGTAAAGCACGAACTCGTGGGCTCTCCATACAATGACCGTCGTGCATCATGCGAGAGAGTTGCCAAGGTTCTCGGCCAGGAGTTCCTCCGCGGCGCAACAATGGATCAACTTGAGGCCATCAAGGATCAGATTTCAGAGGAAGACTACCTCCGTGCACGCTATGTGATCGGTGAGGAGAAGAGAGTACTCGATGTCTGTGACGCTCTCGGAAAGGGTGACTACGAGACAGTAGGAGCACGTATGTACGAGACTCACTGGGGCATGTCAAAGGATTATGAAGTGTCTTGCGAAGAACTTGACTTCCTTGCAACAGTAGCACAGGAGTGCGGCGTGACAGGTTCACGTATCATGGGTGGCGGCTTCGGCGGCTGTACCATCAACCTCGTGAAGGCTGAACTCTACGATGCATTCATCGAGAAGGCAAAGGCTGCATTCGCAGAGAAATACGGCCACGAGCCTGTAGTGATTCCAGTGGTGATCAGTGACGGAGCACGTAAACTCGCGTAACCTATGCGGTTCACTCATGGTGGGTGTTTATGATGACCACCGTGAGTGCGAACCTGCTCTATATAGCATTAAATGCATATTACCTCTCATGGTGGTACCAAGAAATGACCACCGTGAGAGGTTTGATTTTGTTTTCAGGCAGTATTTATATATTTTTTACGTTATACTTAAAAGTATTATCGTATGAAAAAATCAATTCTTTTAGCAGTACTGGTTCTTCTGACTTCTGTCTCTTGTCAGAAAGACAATGTAATCAGAATTACTCATTGGAAGGTGGCATCTTGTCTGTATATTAGTCCTGAAGATGGATTTGATAGGTCTGAGCCGCATATTCTTTACAAAGATATAGGTCTGAATCATTCTTCAAATCCGAAGTGGAAATTAAGATATATGCGTAATCTGCATGAGGCATTTAGGGAAGAAAATAGTATCGGTGGTTTTGATGATTTTGAATATGAAGAAGGGTATGAATATATAATAGAAGTCTCTATTGTGGATTATGGTCCGGATTGGGAGTGCTATGCAAAAATCTTCAATAAAATAGTGTCCAAGGAAAAAAAAGAAACAGAGGTAGATCCAAATGATATAGACCTGAGAATTACCAGTCTCTGTTACTAGGTGGATTTACATGAGTTCAGAACTGAGCCAGCCGACGTCGATCCGTGAGAATCCGTCGGCTGCTTTAATTATAGGTAATGATATACAAGTTTACACAATATGTCATGATACACCAACCAGAATCAAAAAATCCTCATTCTTTTTGATTCCAAATGGGAAAAATCAGAGAAAACCACTTTTTTTACACAAAACAGACATCAGAATCAAAAAATCGCCCGACTTTTTGATTCTAACCGGAGAAGTGCTTCTCAGCATGGATTTAAAATCTGAGCCAGTTTTACCTTTTAAACAGAATACCATCAACCCTCCTCTACGCCTTGGATGTTTCAAGATGCAGAAACGGTGAAGGTGCAGAAATGTATATCATTCACTAATTATATCACACAAAACAGACATCAGAATCAAATAATAGCCCCACTATTTGATTCTGATCTGAGAACTGCTTTTTGCCAGGGCTTTGACGTATCGAATTCGAGAGGTTTGAATTTTAAAAATTAATAAAGGTTGGCATCAAATCCCCATGCCTTCATCACTCTCTCGAAATGCTTTGCACTTTCTTCCCAACCATCATTACGATATTGTGTGCTCATAAAGTCAGCACAATATGGACAAAAATGCCGTAGACCTAAATCCAGATAAGACTGAGCCTTGTAGTCTCGGACTTCTTCTGACTCATCATTAAAAATGCTATCATACTTCATATTCCAATATAGATAGTGATAGCCGGTTTTATATATTTGATTATCGGCCTCGGAACTTACGAGATTATGCCATTGGTCCTTAATCTCCTCAGTTTCATAATTCATGATATCGTTATAGAGTTCTATCTCACATTCGAGGCAGCCCTTTTCTAACCCCTGTTTCCAGAGTTTTATCGCCTCCTGTTTGCGATTCTCTTTTCCCCAAAGCCATCTTCCCATAAAATATTCACCCCAACCGGAATTACCTTCTATTGATAACTGCCAATAGTGAATCGCCTTAGAGATAATGTTTCTTATAAAATACATCTGGCCTTGCCAGGCATTTGCCAAAGAAGCACAAACTCCGCCTATCGCCCTTAACTTATCAAATTCTGTTTCGGCTTTATTATACTTCTCCATTCCGATGTAGGCTCTTGCTGCACAAAGAAAGTTGCATCCTTCTGTGTAATAATGTGCTGCTTTGGGCAGATCGGGAAGTGAATTACCTTCAGATTCCGAGAAATAGCAATTGCCAAGTTCTGTGCATGCGTCAAAATATAATTGTATGGCATAGTCGGGGGCATCATCTCTCTTATAGTTGATTTCCGACAGAATGACTGCCTTCTGAGCCCAGTATAATGCATACCCCATATTGCCTTTGCTTCTATAGTATACGGCAAGTTCAGTCAGAAGTTCTGTTGCTTGATTATTACTGTCAATGACATAGATCAGAAGATCTTCCACTGAATTGATTGTAACTTCATCTTCAGCGTAATAAGTGAAATTCAGAGTATCCAAACTATCTGCGATATCATAATCCTCGGCCATATCTTCGCAAAAAAAGTCAAAGTCCTCTATATATACCTCGAAACCGTGGCTTTCAGGTGTATCATGACGCAGCCATTCTTTGATACGTTCAGAAGGTTTTTTCATACTCTTAGATAATTTTATAGATTAACGGCAAGTGATTATCTGACAAGAGAGGTCAACCAGTCGGAGTCGATGCGGGCGAAGCCTTCTGCAGGGCAGATCTGCGGGTTGCGCTCGAGGATGCCGGCACAGTCCTGATATACGTTCCATCCTACATTGACTCCCAGCATCTGTCCGTCAAGGGCATACATGAAGGTAAGGATGCGCTCTTCGCCTTCTCCTTCCGACCTGTAGAAATGGAAGACGGATGCCATGAATTCCTCCTTCTGTTCGGCGGATACATTCTTCTGCAGCATCTCCATCCTGGTCACGTATTTGCACATCTCGAGGACCACGTCGTCGAGTCCGGCCTCACTGATGAGTACCTTTTCCATGAGTGAACCCATGTCGTTCACGCGACGCAGGGTATATCCTCCCATTGCCTTAGTGTGCATAGTTATGGCCTGCATCTGGGTTTCCGAGATTTCCCCTTCAGGAATGAGCCATATCATCAGTCTTGCTTCAGGGTCATGGTAGAGGGTCTCGTACCTTGCAAGGTTGACCTGTCCGCAATGAGGACATTCCCACAGGAAGAGGGATCCGTCGTGGACCTTTGCCTTGAGTTCGGGATTCTCCGATATATTTATACTTCTGTATACTGTTACTTTGTGCTGCTGGCCGCATCTGCTGCATGGGGCGAGGGCTTCGTTGATGATTGACATATATCTTGTTTAGAATGATACGTTGAATGTAGGTCCTACAAAATGGCGGTTTATGGCGATTCCGCTTTCCTCCGAAAGGGTCTTGATGCCGTTGCCTCCGTTGTATGAATAGGTGACTCCGAACGAACATGGCCATTCGAGGGTCAGTATGCTGTGCAGGTCAAGAATGAGTTCTCCTCCGACCGAGAACAGTTCCTTTTCTCCGGCAAAAGTATAATCAAAATGCGGGTTGACTACAAGTCTCTTTATAGAGAAGAAGTTTCCTCCGATGGCGAGGTCCCCGATGAAGATAGGGAAGGCGTAGTCTGCCGTCACCTTTGCCATGCTTTTGTTCCTGACAGATATCCAACTGAGTAGAGAACCGTTCTCACTGAGACCTCTTGGAAGGATGTTCGTTATGGTCTGTCCGAAAGGATCATCGTTGAGTTTTCCCTGCAAAGTCGCTGTCAGTTTTATTCCGTGTGTCCTCAGGATACCCGGAACATATCCGTAAACATATGCATATCCCATAGGGGAGAGATACCTGCTGCTTTCGAGTCCTCCGTGTGCTCCGACCTCCATTCCTATCCCCCATCTTGGATAGACAGCGGAATTAGGTGTTGCAAGCATTGTATACGCGCGGAGAGATCCGGTGACGCTATGACGGAATGTGTTCCTGCCTTCTGTAATCCCTGAGAATCTGTATTGCTTGGTGGTGGCGCTGAGTGCAGATTCGCCTCCGATGTATATTTTATTGATGTTATCCGGCTTCAGGATCGTTGCGCTGGTGTTGAATTTGTCATTGCTGATATTGTATGATATCTGAGGAATCACGCCTTTGTACCATCCTCCTGACGAAAAGTTGAAAGGTATGTATGCCTTGATGTTTCCTTCAATATACGGGGTAGACAGTTCTTTGTTTCCAAGGGAGATGTATGTGCCTTCTTCCTCTTCATACAGTATCGGAGACCATTGTCTTGCAGCCCTGTCATTGAAGTTGACAGAGAGTTCGAATACCGGATACCAGCCGGAGTATGTCAGTCGGGCATGTCCTGAGTGTCTCCATTTTGATGGATTGTAAGGATCCTTGTGTGCCGAATATCCGAATTCTCCGACGCAGGTTGCCAGACGGTTCTGCATGATGCCTGTGGCGCCGAGAGATGCTGCCTGCCATATCTGGTCGAAGGACATGTTCATGATGTTGTTCACATTCACATATACAGGAGCCCAGGAGTGGAGGTTGAATGCGTGAGCGAACTTGCCGTATCTTTCAGGCTCGGAGAATGTGGTCTCGACTTCGGTCACGGCTTCATTGTGTCCGTCCTTCTGTGCTATGGTCTTTTCCTGTTCCGTAAGCCTTTCGGCCAGGTGCCATGAATGCCTTTGAGTAAAGTCTGCAGGACGGTCTATAAGGTCGGATACAGATGTGCGGAAGACATGCTTGCCCTTCATTGTCTGCGATGTGTAGTAGAGCCATTTCCCGTCCTCACTGTATGTGAAGTCTTCCGCTCCGTAGCGTGTCACTGTCTTCTGACGGAGTTCACCAGATACCGGATTGAAGTGGTAAAGTTCGTTTGCACCTGTCTTGTCGCAGACGAACATCAGTTCATCTCCTATGCTCTTGAAATCCTTGACCATCACCGGTTGAGGTGCCAGAACAACATCCCATCTTCCGTCCTTCAGTCTGTAGATTCCGTAGCCGTCGTCATTTATGGCAGTGACATATATGTCTTCCCCTATCCATGCTGTCTGGACCAGTTGAAGTCCTGAAGGCGCTTCCGTGTCGGACAGGACATCTCCTGTAGCACTGTTGATGACAGTCAGTGATGATCTTCCGTCAGGATAATACTGTACTGTCGCAGTCTTTTCAGCACCATCTCCGAATCCGGGATTGAAGAGAAGCATATCCGTATCAGTAAGATTCTTCTTGCCGCCTGCACTCAGGTTCATGTATCTGATCTTGGAATCTGTCTCCAGGCTCCATCTTTCATCAACCAAGGTCTCGCTCCAGTATATCTTTCCTGTCTGAGGGACAATGGCAAGGTTGCTGGTCTGTGGTGAAAATGCCGACAATACATATTCGTTTCCGTCAGTGTCTATCCGGACGAGTACCGGTACTGTTTCGTGTCCTTTCTTTACGGCATACAGGTCGGTGCCGCATATGGCGAGACCCTGATAGTCCGTATACAGACGCGGTTCCTTTGTCACCTGTTCAGAAGGAATGAACGGTGCACGGGCATCGGCCTCCGCCTTCCAGATGTCATGCATTGCATGGCATGATTCGAGGAAAACTTTTTCATACTTCTTTCCGGTCATCTTCTTTGCGGCCGTGTAGAAGGCCGCAAGGTTGTATGGCCTGCGGGCTGCGATATGATATGCCGAATCCATGTACTGCGGAGCATCATAAAGGGTCCTCAGACCGCCGATGGTAAGGTAGCCGAGTGCATAGTGGTCGGGAGCATATCGGCGCTGCGAACCGAGCCTCCACTGGTCCCATCTTCTGAAGTCTCCGTTGTCGAAGGCCACGCGGTAGTAGTTCAGGAAGTCTGCCGTACGTCCGCGTCCGGAATTGGTAAGGGCGGTCTCAGCGATCACGGCGTCTCCTTCAATGTTCGACAGTCCCGGATAAAGGAGGGATGCAAGTATGTTCCACATTTCTCCGAATATCCATCCGATAGGCTTCTGCGCCTTTGTCATTCCGAACTGCATCTGGGATACATGGCGGGACTCATGCACCGACAGCATCGTAGCCCAAGGCATCGGCTCCGGATCGTATGCTGAAGGTATGGTAAAGAAATCCATTCTCTTAGGGGCCCATGCCACAGAGCCGTTGGCGGCATTGTGGGCATGCATCACTACCGGCATTCTGAGTTTTCCCGGACCTCCCGGCAGATATCCGACGGTGCGCGAAACAGGCACACGGAACTTTTCAAGGTTCTTTCCGTACACACGGGCGAGAGAGTCCGTTCCTTCTGGATATATGATGGTGTAGTTGTCAGTATTTATAGAGTACCACCTGAGTTTTCCCGGATCATCTCCTGTCACGTAAAACTGTGCACTCAATGCCAACGGAAACATAAACGATATGAGGGTCAGAACAAATCTTGATATTTTCATGATAAGTAATTAAGGTCAGGTTTCAGAAACTATGCAAATCTAATTATTTTTTATATTTTTGCGTGATTTTCAACCTAAGTATTATTATAAATATGAGTATTCTTCTACAGGTCCTGACCTTGATAGGTGCTTTGGGAATGTTCCTTTATGGAATGACCCTCATGAGCGAAGGACTTCAGAAAACCGCCGGTGACAAGTTGAGGTCATTCCTTGCGTCAATGACTTCAAATTCTTTCAAGCGTGTACTTACCGGTCTTGGTGTGACTGCCCTCGTGCAGTCGTCATCGGCAACGACGATCATGGTGGTAAGTTTCGTCAACGCAGGACTTCTTACCCTAGGAAATGCCATCGGCGTCATCATGGGTGCCAACATAGGAACGACACTCACTGCATGGGTCACCGCCCTCGGTTTCTCAGTGGACATTTCCGTCTTTTCAGTGCCTCTGATGGCCCTCGGTTTCGTCCTCTGTACATCCAAGAAGCAGAAGAACAAGAGCATAGGTGAGTTCGTGGTCGGATTCGCCATCATGTTCCTCGGACTCTCCTTCATGAAGAACTCTGCAGGCGCTCTCCTTGACAACAAGGATGCGATGCTTTCATTCTTCTCGCATTTCACAGGTTTCGGATTCTGGTCTGAGATCATCTTCCTGCTCGCAGGTACCATTCTTACCATAGTCCTTCAGGCTTCCAGCGCCACAATGGCCATCACCATGCTCCTGACGACCTCAGGACTTATCGATTTCCCTCTGGCATGCGCAATGGTCCTTGGTGAGAACATAGGAACCACGATTACTGCCAACATGGCCGCAGCAGTCGGCAATACTTCTGCTAAGAGGACTGCGCGCGCCCATACGGTATTCAATGTATTCGGTGTGATCTGGGTTCTTCTGGTCTTCAAGCCGTTCCTCAGTCTTGTGGGTATCATCATGGAGGCTCTCGGTTTCTATAATCCTCTTACCGTCGACCTCACTGCACCTGGTGCATCCTCGTCCCTCCTTTACGGAATTTCGATGCTCCACACACTGTTCAACATAACAAATACGTTGATCCTCATATGGTTCACACCTCAGATAGAGAAGATAGTGACTTGGATGGTCAAGGCGCCTAAGGGAGAAGAAGTGTTCAGACTCAAGTATATCTCCGCAGGTCCTCTCAGCACTGCAGAACTTTCTCTGCAGGAGGCTCAGCAGGAGATGGTGCATTTTGCCGAGATCTGCCGCAACGGGTTCGGATATCTCCGTCAGGCTGTGAATGAACAGAACAAGGAGAAATTCGATGTCATGAATGAGAAACTTGTCAAATATGAGGAGATTACAGACCGGATCGAGTATGAAATAGCGCAGTATCTCAACGAGGTGTCAAGAAACGAGATAAGCGCCGAGGCTGCCGACAGGATCAGGTCCATGTACAAGATCATCAAGGAAATGGAGTCTCTCGGTGACTCAGGAGAAGCGATCGGACGCATCCTCACCCGTAAGAATGTCCATGGAAAGGTCTTCGACAAGTCGCTTCTTGACCGTCTCAACAAGATGATGGATCTCGTGCAGAAAGGATATGACATCATGGTGGAGAATCTGAAGAATCCTGACCTGACAGACATATCCAATGCCGTGAATGCCGAGTATAACATCGATGAGTGCAGAAGATACCTCAGGGAAGAGCATATAGTGAACATAGAAAGCAACAGTTACAACTATCTCACAGGAGTTTATTATATCGATGTTCTGAATGAACTCGAGAAGATAGGTGATTTCCTTATAAACATTTCAGAGGCAGCTGTCACGAAAGATGAGGACTGATACCGTCATAGGTCTGCTTCTGGCAGCATTTCTTGTCGCAGGATGCGGACAGAGGAAGACAGAGTCTTTTGAGGCTCTGTCTTTTCCTGATGTCACTGTACCTTCCATGATGGAATCCGCTCAGCAAAGGGCGGATTATCTTGCAGAACATTTCTGGGACCGACTTACTGATCCGGAGAGAGCGTATCCTTCCGACTCATCCCTTGTGAGCGGAGTTCTGAAGGAGGATGTGGAGCAGAAATTCGCAAACTGGATATCGGTTCTGGACATGACGGACCTCAAGGTTTCCGAAAAAGCCGTTTCGCGCCTTTTCAGGAGGATTTCCGAATGTGAGAAGAAGGACAGTTCGTCAAACGTATTCGAGACCATTACCGCCCTTTCGGAAAAATACCTATATGACCCAAATTCTCCTTTGAGGAACGAAGAATACTATCTTCATTTTGCAGGAAGGATGGCATCGTATGACGGAATTCCTTCGGAAATGAAGGACAAATATGCATATCAGGCACGTGTCTGTGCCCTCAACCGACTTGGAACAAAGGCCGCCGATTTCCGTTTTGCTGACCGTCACGGCAGGATGCATACACTGCATGCCATAGAGGCCCCTCTGACCCTTCTTTTCTTCAGCAATCCCGGATGCGATGCCTGCATGAACATCATCGAAATGCTTAAAGGGGAGCCGGCGGTATCACAGATGATTTCTGAAGGCGTACTTGCAGTCGTCAATATATATATAGACGAAGACATCGCGGCATGGAGGGACTATATGCCTGTATATCCTGACAACTGGTACAACGGCTTCGATCCGGACCTTGTCATCCGTACAGACAACCTCTATAATGTCAGGGCTATTCCGTCCCTTTA
Source organism: Bacteroidales bacterium (assembly GCA_017474265.1). Lineage (GTDB taxonomy): Bacteria > Bacteroidota > Bacteroidia > Bacteroidales > UBA932 > Cryptobacteroides. The sequence continues at coordinate 16,183 of JAFVHZ010000145.1, forward strand.
TCTTCTGGACAAAGAAAAAGGGGTCATCCTGAAAGATGCCCCTGAAAGCAAGGTGATGTCTTACCTTACAGGTATAAGGTTTTAAAGATCGAACCTGCTGTCTTCGATGTTCCATCCTGAGATTTCAAGTGCAGAACCTTCAGGAAGATCCTTGCCGTTGCTCCATGTCAATGTGATTTCCTGACCAGGTGCTATGCTCACAAGGTTGTCTGACCAGAAGCCTGGCACGATGATTTCTCCTTCTGCGTCCTTTATCTTCAGATCTATGAAGAAGGCCACGACCTCGGATCCGTTCTTCAATGTAACGGTCACTTTGTTGCCATCTGTGTTGCTGCTTGCTGCAAGGTCTGCCTGAGCAAGGTTATTTAGGGCAGAGAAGTCGCCGTAACTTTCCATCTGGGTCCTCCACCATCTGTACTTGCTCCAGTCATGCTTGTCCTTGACATCAGCAAGGCAATATTCGTTGCATGACACGACATTGCCCTTTCTGTCTTCAAGACTCAGGAAAACGAAATACACAGGACTTTGACCGCTTACCGGAGAAGTCACTTCAAACAACGCCTTTGAGCAGCCGGCCGGCATCTCTGCATCACACCTGACATCAGAAAGTACGGTTCCGTCCATGCCATAGACCTTCATCTTCGCTATGAGGCTTCTGTCCTCCTTCTCGTCATTGACTGCATAGACCTTGTCGTCTGCATAGTTGTAGGCAAGTTGCTGAGGCATGCATCCCTTCTTGACAGACCAATATGATGAGACAGGTACAAGATACCAGTCATACAACTGCCAGTAGAGTGACGGCCATGCGGAGTTGAGCATCCACTGGATGATACCTGTAGAACGTGGTACATTCACGCGATGAGCCTCCACCATAGCCCTGGTTCCTTCATAGTCAAGGAAATGGGCCTTGCGCAGGAAGTCCTCCAGATCCGAGGCTCCACCCATTCTCTTTTCGATCACGGTCTTGAGTTCATTCAAGTCGTGAAGGGCGTCACGGGATGTGGTCGTATGATAGTCATATGCATCTCCGACAGGCCATAGACTTTCTTCAGGTATGAATTTCCTGAGGGATTCCAGCACAGGCATCTGTGCACCGATACCTGTCTCGGTATTGAAGCCCACAGCATTTCCCTTAGCCTCCTTACTGTACCAGTAATATGGCGCCTGCCATTCGTAAGGTCCCCACATCTTCATTCCGGCAGGGCCGCTCAGAGGGCTCTTTGCCGATCCGGCATGAACGGTATAAGGACGGTCATCGATTTCTGCGAGGATGTCGAGATAACGCTGCTCGAGGGCAGGACGCGGAAGCATGTCGCTGGCGCCGTACCAGCAGATTATCGAAGGATGGTTCCTGAGCCAAAGGATCTGATCCCTCCATGACTCTGAAATCAGGTCGATATCCTCTTCTGTAGAAATACATCCGTTGCGGTCGTTCGGCTTTCCGGTGTAGACTTCCCATTCCCAATGGCAACTCCATCCCACAAGGGCGAGCACTCCCTGACGGTCGCACTCGTCATAGATGTTCTGCGACGTACCCCATACGTTCTCAAATCTGATGCAGTTCATGTTCATATCCTTGACATATGCCACCTCGAGGGCGTTCCTTTCGTCAGGATTGCGGAGGAAGATGTCATCTGTCCAGCCGGCACCCTTTACAAGTACCTTCTTTCCGTTGAGGATGAATCCACGGTATCCGTCTTCGTTGAACCATGAGTCCAGATGTCTGATTCCGAAGTCCACAGTCGCATTGTCAGACACCTTTCCGTCCACGACGAAAGTCAGGTCCATCGAGTACATCTCAGGATTGCCGAGATTGTGGCACCACCACAGGCGCGGATTCCTTACATGCAGTTCCCTGGCGTCTTCTGCAGTTACCTTCACGGTCTTTGTCTCCCCGGCAGCGAGTTCTACTGGATATTCGAAACGTCTGTTCTCGAATTCTCCTTGAAGTTTTCCTGAAACAGCCTTGTCTGAAGCGTTGCAGAGAGTTGCCTCTACTGTAAGCCATGCTTCCTTGAAATCCGAAGTGTCAACTTTAGAGCGCACTGCAGGATCTGTGAGTGATACGGCATCGCTGTATCTGAGCCATACCGGACGGAAGATACCCATGCTCTCGTCTGCGGGACGAGGGTTCCAGTCTACGAATCCGATATTGAATTCGCCCTTCTGCCACCTGTGAACGCGTACAGCGAGGTTATTCTTCTCTCCGAGTACATCGGTCACATCGAAAGTGAACTGGCGGAACGGTCCGAAGAATTCATCTGCAGATGCTATCTGCTTTCCGTTGAGCCATACGTCGGCGCGGTAACTTACTCCGTCAAAAGCAAGTTCCGCCCTCTGTCCATCCTTAAGTGCAGGCACCTCGAATGAAGTCCTGTACCACCATGTGGTGTCGAACTGCTCCCTGTCGATCTCTGCGTAGTTCTTTCCTGTGAATGCGTCAGCATAAAGTCCGTTTGCAGTAAGCGCTCCCATGACTGTTGCAGGCACGCTTGTCGGATACCAGTCAGTGCCGAAGTCGGTACCTTCTGTCGAAAGTTTCGCACCGTCAAGGGATACTTTCGCCGAAGACTGGATATGCCAGTCTTCCGAAAGAAGGATGTCTGCGTCCTGAGGCTCTGTCTTGCCGCATAAGTTCAGGCACAGTACGCACATGGCGCAGCAGACCAATGTGATTAGAGTGATGATAGTGATCTTATTGTTTTTCATAAAGCCTGTTGTTTTCATTTTAAAGTGCCGATGCTCCGTAAAGAGCCATGTCGCCGTCTTCCGAGAAGAATATCTTCACGTCCTTTGCTGTCTCGAACGGGAAGGTCAGTATACGTTCGCGCAGGGCCGCTTCGAAATGGGGATGTCCTGCCGCTATGCCTCCGCCGAAGATGATGGCCTCAGGGTCGTATGCAAATAATATGGCTTTGGCAAGTTCCCCAAGGTGGTGTCCGAACTCGTTCCACAGATCGATCGCTTCCGCGTCTCCGGCCTCCGCCTTTGCGGAAAGTTCCGCTCCGGATGTGTTGTGGGACACGAAGAAAGGAGTACTGCAGTAACTTTCAAAATCCTTGTCGAGGTATGGAAGACATCCCACTTCTCCTGCTCCGGCGTTTCGTCCTTCATACAGGTTGCCTCCGATGATGATGCCGGATCCCACTCCTGTTCCTAGGGTCACGCATACCATGTCTGCAAACCCCTGACCCTTTCCGAAACGGCTTTCGCCCAAGGTGTAGCAGTTGGAGTCATTGTTTATCTTTACAGGGATGCCGAACCTTTCCTCAAGAATATCCTTGAGGTGCACTTCCACCCATGACGGAATGTTCGCCACGTTGTACACGATTCCCTTTTTTGTATCCACAACCGATGGGACACCTATGCCGATGGATTCCACGTCCGGACCCATGAGTTGTCCTATCAGTGATGCGATAGCCTCTATCACATCTTCCTGACTGCCCTTTGCAGGACATGATACCTTAACTTTTCTGACCATCGACATGCCGTCAACAAGGCCGGCAACGATGTTTGTTCCTCCAAGATCTACTCCTATTTTCATTGTTATAAAAATTATTACTACCTTTACCACACCACACCACAGCATGCAAAGATAGACAACTTATTTGACTTGCAACATATTATATGGGAAACAATGCTAAATTAATCATTTTTTGTGTCATACTGACGATAATTTACATAGCGACTGCCCTTATTTTCAGAGAAACTGCCGACGAACGGGCTGCCAGGGCTCTGGCGCATAGGATTGTTCCGGATTATGTCGGCAAGATGGATTTCCGTCAGACGGAAGATACTGTCGATGTGTTCGAGGTCTTCTCCGAGAAGGGAAAGATCGTCATTGCCGGAAATAATGCCAACTCGATGGCCATGGGCCTGAACCATTACCTGAAGAACCATTGCGGAGTCACGGTCTCATGGTATGCGTATGAACCGGTCCAGTATCCTGCACAGATGCCTTCTGTGGATGAGAAGGTGAGGGTGGAGGCACGTGTAAAGGACAGATTCTTTCTCAACTACTGCACTTTCGGTTACACTATGCCATGGTGGAAATGGGAAGACTGGGAGCGTCTGATAGACTGGATGGCCCTCAACGGCATAAACATGCCTCTGGCCAACACCGGTCAGGAGGCCGTATGGCAGAAGGTATGGAGAAAGCATGGCATGACTGACGAACAGATAAGGTCTTATTTTACCGGCCCGGCCCATCTCGGATGGCACCGCATGTGCAACATCGACCATTTCGACGGTCCTCTTCCGCAGGAGTGGATAGATTCCCAGGTCATCCTCCAGAAGAAGATCCTCAAGAGAGAAAGGCAGTTGAACATGCGCCCGGTGCTTTCTGCATTCGGAGGACATGTCCCGGAGCAGTTGAAGGAAATCTATCCTGATGCGCAGATTTCCGATATTCCCAGATGGAGCGGCTTTCCAGCCGATAATCTTTGCCATTTCCTTGCCCCTATGGACCCTCTCTATGCTCAGATACAGAGGGAATACATGCAGGAGCAGGAGAAGATGTTCGGGACGGACCATATATATGGCGTCGACCTTTTCAATGAAGTGGAGGCTCCGTCGTGGGATCCCGAGACACTTGCAGCGATCTCCAAGGGTGCTTATGAATCCATGTCTGCCGTAGATCCCGACGCCGTGTGGCTTCAGATGGGGTGGATGTTCTATTATGATCAGAAGCACTGGACTCCGGAAAACGTCAAGGCCTATCTTCAGGCAGTTCCGCAGGGAAAAGTCGTAATCCTGGATTATTATCTTGAGCATACTCCTGTATGGACTGTCACCGAACGTTTCTACGGCCAGCCGTATATCCTCTGCTATCTTGGCAATTTCGGCGGAAACATACGCCTTTCGGGTAATTTCCACCAGGCTTCAGAGCGCATCGATGACGCCTTTGCCCGCGGTGGGGAGAATTTCGTCGGCATAGGATCGACGCTAGAAGGCTTCGGCATCAACCAGTTCATGTATGAATATGTCTTCGACAAGGCATGGTCTGCAGGCATTTCCGATCAGGAATGGGTAAGGAATCTTGCACGACGCAGGACAGGAAAGACCGATCCATATGCAGAAAGGGCATGGAAGACTCTTACCGACAGCATCTATATCGCGGGTTCTTTTTCGAGCCAGACCCCTCTCGCGTGCGCGCGTCCTTGTCTTGAAGGATACTGGCACTGGACATCCATCCACAATACAAGGTATGATAACGGGACTCTTATAAGGGCATGGCAGGATCTGCTCAAGGCATCCTCGGACAGGGATACATATCGCTCTGATGTGGTGAACCTCGGCACTCAGGCACTAGGAAATCACTTTGCGGTCCTGAGGGACCGTCTGACTCAGGCCTATGAGGCACGGGATCTTGTATCTGCGGAACAGACGGGAGCCCTGATGCTTGAGGCCCTTGATGACCTCGACGCACTTGCTGCCTGTGACCCGTCCCTGCGCCTGGACCGTTGGCTCGATGACGCATCTTCGTGGGGCGGTACTCCGGAGGAAAAGGCCTATTACAGGCGCAACGCCAGGACTCTGATAACCATCTGGGGAGAGCAGACATCCATAAAGGACTATGCAACCAGACTTTGGAGCGGACTGATCGATTCATACTATGCTCCGCGGTGGAAGATGTTCATTGATGAGATTCTGGACTGCATCCGTGAGGACCGCATCTATGATGAGAAGGCCTTCTTTGAAAGGCTCGATGCCTTTGAACTGGATTGGGCCGTGAATGACAGGCATATCGATTATCGTGAACCTGTGCCGTATATCGGGCTTTCACATGAAATTCTCGAAAAGTACGGTCTGGCATGCCCGAAAGACATCTCCCTGCTTACCTATAATGTGGGGACATTCAGCAAATATTCAGACGATAGTACCCCTCAGGCGGCCGACCTTATCCGTGCCCTGGGTGTTGACGCTGTAGCACTCAATGAACTGGACAGTTGCAACAGACGGCACAATGTCCATCAGTTGCAAGCTCTAACTGACAGTCTTGGAGGCTGGGACCATGCCTTTGCTTCTGCCTTTCCGTTTGCAGGAGGGGGATATGGAAACGGCGTCGCCACTTCGTCTGATGTGATCCGTTCGTTTTCTGTTGCTCTTCCGCTTTCTGACGGCGCCGAGCCAAGGAGCATGGCCGTGGTCGAGACTCTAGACTATATCCTTGCCGCCACCCATCTGGACCATGTCGGTACTGAGGCCAGGATACAGCAGGTGGATTCCATAACTGCCTGGTGTCAAGATAACTATGCGGAGGATTTCCGTCCAGTGATCCTTTGCGGGGACATGAACTGCGAGCCTGACGGCCCTGCGGTGAAGAGACTTCTTGAGTCCTGGGACCTGCTCTCATGCACAGGGCCTACCTATCCTTCCGGACAGCCCCGTCAATGCCTCGACTATGTCTTTCATCTTAAGTCATCCGGGGATGTTGAAGTCCTGGAAAGCAGGGTCGTTTCCTGTGCCGGAGGCCGGAAAGCATACATGATTTCAGACCATCTGCCTGTATTCGTGAAGTTTAGAAGCAAATAATTTGAAAAAAATCATTGGACTTCATTTTTTATCACTATATTTGCCGCGGTTTGCACCACAGCACACCACACTATAGATAAAACCGATAAAAATCAATTTAATAACCAAATTTTCATTTTATCATGAAGAAATTATTTTTTGCTCTCATGCTGGGTCTTGCAGCACTTGCTTGTACCCCTGAGTATGATGACACTGCCATTAAGGACAGGATGGACCAGATCGAGCAGGATGCAGATGAAATCAACGCTGCTCTTGCTGCTCTCATGGAGAGAATCGCTGCTGCAGAGAAGGCTATCGAGGCTGTGAACGCCGCTGCCGCTGCAGAGGACTACGTTGTAAGCGTTCTTCCTTCAGAGGATGGTAAGGGAGTGATCGTTACTTTCAGAAGCGCTGATCCGGTATTCATTCCACTCGACCTTGATGCAGAGGAGATTGACGAAGTGGTAATTGCTTCAGTTGAGGTTGCAGAGAACAAGGAGACTGCAACATTCACATACACTGACGGCACAACAGTGGTTCTTCCTCTCTATCAGGAGAAGGAGTTCGCACTCGTTCTCGATGCTACTCATATTGTAGTAAACGCCGGCGAGACAGTGAAGATCCCTTACACTGTCACTGGCGCAAACGAGACAACAGTTGTTGACGTTCTCGCAACTTCAGCAGGTTACCTTGCAAGTGTTACCGCTACTGATGTTGTGGTTTCTATCCCAGAGCCATTCGTTGCCGGTGAGGTCCTTGTATGGGCTGACAATGCTGCCGGCAAGGCTTCTATCAGGAAGATCACTTTTGAGGAAAATGCAATCCAGATTGATCCTGTGACTGAGGTTCCAGCTGCCGGTGGTGATTTCGAGATCAAGGGTGTGTCCAATGTTGATGTTGTCGCTGAGGTTGTAGAGGGTAATGACTGGCTTTCAGTAGCTCCTGCTGCAAAGGCTGACTTCGCTCCTTTCACTCTCAAGTTTGTCGCTACTGAGAACACAGGATGGTATGGCCGTACAGCAACAGTTGAAATCAAGACAGCTGCAGGTACACTTCTCTATACTCAGAAGGTTGCTCAGGCAAGCGCACATGTAGCACGTATCTACGCTCGTTATTCGACAGAGGACGGAAAGCCTTGGTGCAGTTTCATCCCAGAAATAGCAAACCGTTCAATGACATCTGACGGAAAGTATGTATATCTGAACTCTTCAGAGGCAACTGCCAAAATTTATGCAGTTGAGATCGCTTCTCTCCTCAAGGGTGACGAGACTCCTGTATACAAGGCGCTTTCTACAGCGAACATTTCAGGTGGAACACATGCAGTTTCAACTCTTGAGGTTCTTCCGAACACAGATGGAGATCCTATCCTTATCGCTACAAACCTTGCTGTAGACGGTTCTCAGAACTTCAATATCTATGCATATGCTTCAGGTATCGACGCTGATCCTGTCCTCTTCCATGCATTCAGATGGGACGGTCTTGCAAATGGTTCAGACTGGAGACGTTACGGCGACAGAATATCTGTGTCAGGTACTTGGCAGAAGGGTTCTATCTGGGCGGCATCTCAGAGCGGAACAAAGGTAATGGGCTTCCACATCGAGAATGGTGCGACAGACGCAGCTCATAGAGAGTATTGCTGGTTCGATACATTCGGTGGCGGTCTTGCTGAGGCAACCATGTATCCGGGAGAAACAAAAGAGGCTATCTTGACAACTGCAACTTCTGCAGGTTTCTGGACTCCGGATCCAGATGGAGGAAAACATGCTGGTGGAAACTGGCCTAAGTGGAATGCAGTCAACGCAGTTGCTGACCTGAATGGTGCATTCAGCTTCCAGTTCTTCACTCTCGGTGAGAAGAAGTACATCGCATATGTGCAACTTTCTGACAACACTCATTGTGACCTCAAGATCGTAGAGGATCTCGGTACTTTCGAGACTTCGCTCGCAGGCGATCCTGTATTCACTGCTCCTCTTTACCAGGGTGACAAGGCATCTTGCGCTGCAGGCAACACATACGGTGACTGCTCGGTAGTAGAGATCGACGGCAAACTCCACATCGTTGCTATGATGCAGGGTGGCGGATTCTCAATCTTCCAGCTCAACTAATCTTACATCAAGATAATCTACGAAGGCGTCTTGCAGAAATGCAGGACGCCTTTTCTTTGATTTTGTTGTCAAACAGTGCTGTGGTGTGGTCTTTTTTACCTATCTTTGCGTATTACTAAGACCATGACTGCAATGATTCGGAAATTTCTTATGTCGGTGGCTTGTGCCGCTGTCTCAATCTGCTGTTTGTCAGCATATTCCAGTCCGGACAAAATCATTCCACGACCTGTGGAATATTCTGTTTCTGAAGGATTCTGTAACCTCAGGCCGGACGGGTCGGACATAAAGGTGTACCTAGGTACCCGTGACTTTGTCCATAGGGTAAAGGACCTCCCGGATTTCGCGAGAGAGGAAGCCTACGAACTGATAGTCTCGAGTAAAGGCGTGAAGATCTATGCCATGACTGAAGAAGGTGCATTCAGGGCAAGCCAGGCTCTGGAAATGATGCGTCTCATCGACAGGGACATCCGTTGCTGCACCGTCTTTGATTATCCCCGTTTCCGGCACAGGGGCATCATGCTTGACGAGTCCCGCAGTTTCAAGGGCAAGGATTTCGTAAAGAAGCAGATTGACGCTCTTGCCCTGCTCAGGATGAATGTAATGCATCTTCATCTGACGGATGCTGCAGGCTGGCGCCTTCAGATCGATGCATATCCGAATCTTACAGACCATGTTGCATGGAGGAAGGGAGAGACCTACCATGAGTGGGAGGCTCTCGGATATCCCTTCACCGACGCACAGGATCCTGAGGCATACGGTGGATTCTACACAAAGGATGATATCCGTGAGATCGTGGCATATGCTGCCGAGCGTCATATAGACATCATTCCGGAAATCGAAATGCCGGGCCACAGCATGGAAGTCAACAGGGCTTATCCGGAAATCGCCTGTGTGGGCGAAGACGGAAAGCCAAGACCTTTTTCGTGGGACCTTTGCGTTGGAAACGACGGCACCTTGAGATTTCTTGAGACCGTTCTGGAAGAGGTCATCGAACTGTTTCCATACAGATACATCCATATCGGAGGCGATGAGGCCGTCAAGAAGGACTGGGAGGTCTGCGTGAACTGCCACAAGAGGATGCAGGCAGAGGGCATGACCCACAAGAACGAACTTCAAGGCTATCTTGTACGCCATATTGAGAAGTTCCTTCGCGAAAGGGGAAAGACCGTCATCGGATGGGATGAAATCGTGGAGACCGGACTTCCCGAGCAGGCCGTAGTAATGTCATGGAGAGGCACTCCGGGAGGAATCAGGGCCGCATCTGAAGGCCACGATGTCATAATGTCTCCTAACAGTTATGTGTATCTTGATTATTATCAGGATCTTATCAGGAAGGAACCGAAGGCTGTAGGCCATATGCAGTCTCTTCGTCATGTCTATAAATATGATCCTCTTGAAGGAATCGCTCCGGAATATCACCATCATATCCTCGGACTTCAGGGAAACCTCTGGTGTGAACTCATTCCATATGCGGCACATGCCGAGTACATGCTCTATCCACGCGCTTTTGCGGTTGCTGAAATAGGCTGGACGCCTCAGGAAGAGAGAGAGTTCTTCGATTTCCGTGAGCGCTGCCTTACGCTTGTGACCGTATTCCGCAGCATGGGATACAACACTTTCGACCTTTTCAACGAAAGCCTCAAGGCACAGACCGGAAGACTCAGATTTGACAATCCATCATTTATACTTTAAAACTTGAAACCATGACACTTCACATCAGCCTGGAGACAGGCAGCAAGAACCCGATCTACAAGCAGCTTGTAGATCAGTTTGAGGATGCGATCCGCTCAGGAGTCCTTAAACCTGGTGAACAGATTCCGTCCATGAATGACTTTGCCTCCCAGTTGGGCATATCAAAAGAGACGGTGAAGAAGACTTATGTGATCCTTCGTGAGAAAGGGCTTCTGATACCTCAGCAGGGCAAGGGATTTTATGTTGCCGATGCCGGCAATGCATCCAAGCCACGCGTGCTTGTATTGTTTGACAAACTGAGCATCTATAAGGAAGTCCTGTATAACTCGCTTGCCAGTGAATTGGGTGACAAGGCGGACCTTACCATCCTGACTCATAACCAGAATCTGGACCTGTTCACATATTACCTTGATACATGTCTGGACAGATATGACTATTATGTCATCAGTCCTCATTTTCCGCTTGATGATAAATCACAGGCGCTGGCAAAGAAACTCATCTCACGCGTACCGAACAGGAAACTCATCATGGTAGACCATTGGCTCCAGAGTTATGTCGGTAATTATGGCGCTGTCTATCAGGATTTTGAAAATGATGTCTATGATGGATTGAAGCAGGGACTGGACAAACTTAAAGGCACATCGCTGAAGGTGATAACCCTTCCGTCGAGCCTTTATGGTCCTATGGTCTGCAAAGGAGTAGACAGATTCTGTCTTGAATTCGGAATACCGGTTGAATACATGCATTCAGCACCGGACCATATCAACGAGAACGAGACCTATCTTATCATCAATTCTCAACTTGACTCAGGTCTTGCTGCTCTGGCACGTACCATAAAGAAACAGAAACTCGAAGTAGGAAAGGATGTATTCATCATTTCATACAACGAGTTTGATCTGAATGAGGTGGTGCTCGGCGGACTCACCACGATTTCTGCCGATTTCAAGCAGATGGGAAGGACAGCCGCAACAATGATCCTCAACCGCAAGACCTGGAAGGTCCACTGCGACTTCAACATGACACGTCGCGGCTCTTTCTGATTATTTTTCGAAGATCAGGACAGTGATGCCGTGCTGGCCGAGACGGAGTTTCGAGCCGTTTCCGCTGACATTTACATCACCGATGCTGCTGCTTTCAACGAATTTATAGCCAGGTACGCTGATCTTGCCTGAAGCGCCGTTCTCTGCGAGGGTGGTAGCAACGATGGCAAGACGGTTTCCGTTAGCATAGCCACGTGCAACGATGTCTTCCGACGAGCATGTGAAGCCGTCAGTATGGACAAATCGTCCTGCTCCGAGAAGGAGTTCAGGATATTTGTGACGGATTGCATTGATCTGTGCAAGATATCCCTGGTAGTGCGGAGTCTCGTCGATGAGGCCGCGGCATCTGAAGATCTCGATGTCGTTTACCAGTCCCTTGAGCAGGGTGTTGTTTGCCCTGCGTTCCACATCCGTGTCGTCACGCAGACATCTGTCTGACCATATCACTTCAGGGAAGGTGTATTTGAACCATTCAGGGAAACTGTACGGTTCTGCTGTGAATTCCACGATATGTACGAAGTCACAGAACTGTGCTGTGCAGTCGTTGAGCCATTCGGTACCGAGGCAGAATTCAGGGTTCTTTGCCTTGATATGGTCACGGATTTCCTTCAGAGCATCAGCCTTGTATCTGCCGGTATAGATGTCCTGGACCGGGAATTCTCCTGAAATGTCCCAGTTAGGGAATTCCTCTGCCACTCCGAGCTGGTCGTAGAAAACGGCGTCTGCGCCATAGGCCATTGCCCTGTCGGCCCACTGCACGAGCATGTCGCGCCATTCGCGGTTGGCCATGTTTGCAATCGAGAATGTGCGGGTGTCATAATATCCGAGGGCGGTTCCTTCTCCAGTGAACTTATAATGTTCGGCGAATTCTGCTCCGGTGTTGTCCCTGTTTACGGCCTTCTTTCCGTTTCCGTGCTTGTACCAGTCGCTCTCACGGTCCACAAGACGGCCGTTATAATACAGGACGAGGCGGTTGCCGTCTGCGCGATAGTCGGCGATGGCCTTCTTCCAGGCCTCTTCTCCGCCCTGTGTCTCGTCTATATAGTAGTTAGGGTAGCCGTTGTCCATTCCGTCGCTCCACCAGCCGAATGCAAGTACGGCGTTGCATCCTACGCTCTTTCCGCAGTCGTTGATGCGGCCAGGAAGGTCAGTGTACTTGCGGAGGTATTCGCCATACTGATGCTTGAAGATGATGCGCTGCCAGCCTGTCATCTCCTTTACCCACTGCGGTACATCCTGCTTGTCCCACCATCCGTCGATCCACTCGCGGTAGATGCGTGAAGTCTCGGTCCATGAGCCCATATATGGCTTCACGATGCTTGTATTGCAGGTCCATGTGTCGCCGCACATTGCGTTAGGGTAGCGGTAGAATCCTGCCTCGAGACGGTCGAACCGATTGGGTGCAGACGGGTACGCGCGAAGTCCGTGCCATGTCTGCTGCAGGCTTTCGTCGTGGCTTCCGAAATACAGACCGTCCTTCTCTCCGAAGAATGCATAGCAGTTGGAAGCCGCATGGCGCGGATACTGGAGGTCATACTGACGGAAATACTGGTCCGGCTTCATGTAGAGGGTCTTCGGATTGACGTTCACTATCAGGTCGAGAGCGTCGTCGTGGACCTGTCCTCCGGTGTGGGTGGTCAGGAGTTTGTGACCTTCAGGAAGGTTCATGTCACCAACCAGAGGGTACTGGAGTTCGCGGATGATGGTGTGAGGTTCATTGTTGGCGACAGTGGAGCCGAAGCGAACGGCACCATCCTCAAGAGAAACTGTGAGAGTAAGATCCATCTTCAATGTCTTTCCTCTGTGTACCAGGTCTTTGTATGCGATGGTGATCACATTGCCGTCCTGAGACACGGCAGGTGTGTTTTCTGTTCCGTCGATCTGCATCTCCTTCTCGTCAAGAGTGTTGTAGAACATTCTCCACAATCCCTGACCTGATGCATAGTCGTGTCCTGTCTTCATGTTGCGCAGAACAAGGAGGCTTCCGTCTTCTCCGATCTTGACTTCCGTCATTTCGTCACTGAGGACATATCCTGGGGTGGTATCCTCCACTATGGCGTGGTGGTCCTCCGGACTGCTGCATGCTGTCAGGACAGCAAATGCTGCCGCAATAATCGTTAATGCCTTTTTCATAAGTATATCGTTCTATTTTCTAAGCGGTGAATTTACGATGAAGTTACAATATTCAAGATACATCTCACGGTCTTTCGCATCCGGCGATGTGGCGAGTTCGTACATGGCGTTTGTGCCGGAATATGTCGCGATGCGCGCTTTCCCGTAATATCCTGCATTCCTGAATTCGTTCATATATTCGCGCAGAAGGGCCTTGTTTCGCGCGGCCTGAGGGTTTGGAGAGCCTTTTCCCGTTCCCTGTGCATCGTTATCCGTGCGGACCGTTTCCAGAATGGATGAACTTGTCCTTGCGACTCCTTCTTCATACTGGCTCCATCCTGATTCTCCGTGGGATCCTTCGAATTCTATCTCCATTCCATGACCGTAGGTCCGCATGGAATCGAACACCCATGACCATGACTTCTTCTGCTTCTTTTCAGGATAGTCCCAATATTTGTTGGGCTGAAGCCACGTGTAGTCTATGCCCAGGTCATCGGTCATGTCGTATCCGTCTGCCTGATAGTATGGAATCCAGTACAGACCGTAGTTCATCCCATGAAGATAGCCTGAGATATCCGGAAGTATCTTGTCCCATTTCTTGTATCTGTAATTCCATCCGTCAGGCTTTGCAACGAGGACTTCTGACAGGATATAGAATCCGGCCAGTTCAAGATGCTCGGGAGAGGCTTCGTTCCAAAGTTCCCTTACATAGTCTATGAACCACATGTAGGCCAGGACCTGGTCTGCCGGATCGCTGAAGTCCAGGGTACGTCCATTGACCTGGCCCCAGTATGTAGTCGACGAATTCTTGTTGTAGAAATATTCCAGCATTATAGGGTCCGGCATGGTCATGACCACCTTATGCTTGAAAGAAGGCTTTCCAATGCGCGATACGGCGTTTCCTATTGTTCTGTCAAGCGTAGTGACGACGCCCCCTTTCTTTGTCCAGTAGTCTGCAAAGTCTCTCCATGAGTCCTGATTTCCGGACTTGTTCTTTCCTTCTGCAATGCATAGGATGGCTTTTCTTTTGGCGTCCTCGCTTCCTATGAAAAGGAAGGCCTCATGAAGCCACTGTTCCTTTCCTGTTTCGTCCTTGAATGTGACGTGAGGTAGGAGACGCTCTTCGTCCCATGTGGCCGGCTGTTTGGAAATGAGTCCTCCTGGAAGCAGGTCAAGGTCGGCAAAGGACGGTATTTCATTCCTGACTGACTCCCATTGATACTGGAAAGGGGTGACGACTGTGATGCTTACGGTCTTGCTGAAGTCTGTTCCGTGCATTCCTACGCCGTAGATGGTGTATTCCGTCTTCTGCTTCAGGTCCGGGATGAAGATGGCGCCATCCTTTTCCTCATATCCTTTTTCTACGATTTCCTGACTTGTGGGAGACCCTTCCGAGGCGGTACGCGCAACGGCATACACGGCATCGGTATTCATGCTTCGCACCTTGATTGAAACGCCTCCGTTTGTGAAGGAACCGAATTCCATCTCAATCACAGGCGTAGCGACGTATTCCGGACCTTTCTCCCTTCCGCATGAGAGCGTCAGGAGAAGGAAGGCGAGCAGGTATATGAATCTTTTATTTGCCATGCAGGATTATTTCTGTTTCAGCGGGTTCTCCACGACAAATGTACAGAGTTTATGGTACATTTCACGGTCTGCCGGATCTTCAGACACTGCAAGTTCGTAAAGACCGTTTGTTCCGGCATAAAGAACGAACGGAACCTCACCGTAAAGACCACGTGAAACGGCATTGTCTAGGTATTCCTGGAAACGGGCCTTGTTACGCTCTGCGTATGGGTTAGCCTCACCGTTCCTGAGGTTGGAAAGTATGGATGAGGTCAGAGGCTCTCCGTGAGTTCCTTCAAACTCGAGTTCCATTCCGAGGCCGTTGTCTCTGATGGTCTTTTCGATCTGGTCCCATGTCCATTTGGCATCAGTCCAGTAGTAGTTCGGCTGCATCACGACCTGGTCGAAGCCGAAATCCTTACTGCTCTCGATGCCCGGAGCCATTGCGTAAGGAACCCAGTAGAATCCTTCGTTCACGCTGTGGCAGTAGTCGGCCGCTCCCTTGATGGTGATGTCGTGCTCCTTGTATTCGTAACGGAAACTTCCCGGTGCGGAAAGTTCCTCTGAAAGCACGTAGAAGCCGATCAGTTCGATGTGCTTGTAATCAGCCTCGGCAAACTTTGCACGGACAGCGTCAATAAGCCAGATATAAGCCTTCACCCTGTCCTCAGACTTGGCGAAATCCATCTCCACGCCGTCGATTTCTCCCCAGTATACAGTGTTCATGTTCTCACCCTTCATTGCATTGGTGTAATGCTCGAAGTAGACAGGGTCTGGAAGAGAGAAGATGATTCCTCTTCTGGTCGAAGGTTCTCCGATTCTCGAAGCCACATCAGCGACGCACTTGTCAAGGGCAGCAAAGCCGTGCTCCTTGTCGAACCAGTAGTCCAACTGTCTCTGCCAATGCTCCTTGCGTGATGAATAACGTCCGTCGTTTGCAATCGAGAATGTGACTTTATAGTCGTCATCCCAGAGTTCCATCATGATCATATTGTCGAAAAGCCAGTGCTCCTGTCCGTTTTCGTCAGTATATGCAACGGTCTTCTCGAAACGTTCCGGTGTCCAGAGGTATGGGTTACGGGCACTGTGGCCTCCGTAGCATATGGCCGCGTCTGCAATAGTGCGTATTCCGTCTTTTTCCCATTTGTAAAGGTTCTTCTGAGAACCGCAACTGCAGAAAAGAAGAGCAGTTGCAATCAGGAGGTTCAGTTTCTTTATCATTGACTGTGTTTTTAACAAAAAGTTTTACCCTCCTCCCCGCATGAGCAGAGGAGAAGGGATAAAACCATTGATATTGCGAACAATCTGTTCATTAAAGTTTAGTCTCCTTGAATAAAGACAGTCCACCGCCGTTCTGGAGAACCGCCATATATACTGTGCCGTTGATATTTCTTACGACGCAGTCTCCGACATAAGGCGATGCTGTGATAGGCGATTCAACCTTTTCGTTCATAGGATCCTGAATAGGAGCAGTGAATTCTACATCCTGTGCTTCAAGAGCGGCCTTGAAGCCTTCAGGAGTACCTGTAGGGTCGTTCAATACGACTACAGCACCCTTGTTGTGAGTCTCGCCGTCCAGTTTGAAGTATGCGATATACTTCTTTTCACCGATGCTGAAGAAGTTGTAGCCGTAAGTAAGTGCAAGACCCGGATCGTTCGACCACTCAGACAGAGCACCGTCAACTGCGAATACGCCTGCACCGTTGCTGTTCATGAGTGCATACTGAGTAGAACCTGGATACATTGTGCATTCGCCGATTCTGTCAGTTGTTGTACCTGTGTTGATATCGAACTTGCCGTCCGGCCAATATGTTGCACCACCGTCGCTGGTACCTCCGGTAGGAACTCCGTTTGCAATGCCGAATCTTACGACAGCCTGCTGGCTCGCATTATAGTCTACGAACCGAAGTTCACCCTGCTGCCATGTTCCTTCAACAGTGAACTTGTCACCGATTCTTCTCCATGTGTTGATAAGACCGATTCTCTCAGGTGCTGCATCGATGCCGTTTGTCCATGCATAAAGGAAGATGGTTGTGCTGAGACCGAGGTTAGTCGCGATGAGGATATCCTTACCGCCGTTGATGTTTGCATCAGTGTTCTTGATCACGCGTACGCAAGAGATAAGGTGGGTTCCTTCTGCAACGCCTTCAGTGTTCACATCCTTGATTACTGTAGGGTCAGCGATGCTGATGGCCTTAAGTGCTGCGTTGGCGCTTGAACTTGAAACATAAATGTACTCATCGTCCATAGCGATGTTTCTGTCATTGCCTGAGGCATATCCGAGAGGTGCATACCATGGTGCTGTAGCAGATGTCGTATAAAGTCCCCAGAAACGCTCGAAGAGTTGTGGAGGAGTAGGAGTCTTGCCTTCAACGACTACATAAGTAAGGGCATTCTCATAAACGATGCCTTCCACCGAAGTGCCAGAAACGCGTACCGGTACTACATATCCTTCGAATTCAGGCATTGTGCCGTCCTCTCCGATGAGCACTGAAGCGTCGAGATTCACTGCGAGTTGCTTGATGAGTTCGCCGTTTGCGAGAGTAAGAGACTTCTCGAATGAGATGAGTCCTTCCGGTGCAAGAGTATAGTTTGTTCCGTTTGCCTGGTTGTATGCGGCGATGGCATCTGTATCTGCAGTGAAGTCAAGGGTAAGGTCCATGCCTGGAGCCTTGTCAAGAAGCACGGATATGTTCTTGCTTTCCTTTACTGCAGCAGCGTTTTCGCCATATACGAGAGTCCAGCTGAGAAGTTTCTGCTCATGGGTCACATTTGTCTTCTTGAGGTTGAGGATGACGAGGTCGCGGCCATCGTTCACTTCAAGATCGTAAGACTTGAGGCCTACAGGGATCACGTATTCATCTGCGGCTCCCTGGTCCATGTATTCAGCAACCTTCTTTACGTCCCATGTCACAGTGACCTTCTTCACTACTTCGTCAGCCTTGAATTCAACGCTGTTTGAACTGAAACTGTAAAGTTCTGCAGGGATCGCTGCGTAATTCTTGTTGTTCTCCTTGTTGTAGACAGCAAGGGCAGCATTGTTTCCTTCAACGAAAACAGTCGCATCCTCGAATCCCTTTCCGCTCTTGATGAGAGCGAGTTCGTATGATCCGGTGTAGACAGGCTGCTCATTCAGATTCTCGTCTATGGCAGTATTGAAGCCGAACGAGTCATCAACCATGAAGTTGTTTCTGTCGTCTACGCAAGCGGCAGCGGCAGACAACGCCAGGGCTGAGATAAATATGTTTCTTAAAATCTTTCTCATGATCAGTTTCTATTAATAACCATAGTTCTGAGTGTAGTTGACCATTTCCTTAAGTTCGTCAGAACTCATAGGGAAGAGATAGTCCTTGTCTGAGAATACAGCAGGACGGTTTGCATATGGATGGTCAGTGTCAACGCGCTCATATGAAGCCTCGTAGTTGTCGGCAGAAAGATGGAGTGTCCAGTTTGCTGAAGGATACTCTTCCTTCGCGATCATCCAACGGCATGCGTCATAGTGACGGTGTGCCTCCCATGCGAACTCGACCATGCGCTCCTGCTGGATGCACCAACGGAGAAGTTCCTGATCGCTTTCGATGCCAGGATAAGACACCTCGATGTCAGGAAGGCCTACGCGGTTGCGGACCTGGTTGAGGGCTTCGCATGCTCCTGCTCCGTCGCGTGCAGGCTGCTCGTTGAGAGCCTCTGCGTAGTTGAGGTAGATCTCAGCCATGCGGAATGTAGGGAAGATCGCTCTTACAGAAGTGTATGCTGCACCGTCAGCGAAGTTGTTGTCGATAGGAAGAAGACGTGCGAACACATAACCTACGTAGTTGCATGAAGTACCTGCAGTCCAAGGACATGCTGCCTCCTTGCTCTGATACATGGTCATCACTGTGTTCATGTTCTTGTTCGGCCAGTAGTGTCCGTTAGGAACGAGAGATACATAGTAGCGAGGGTCGCGGCCTACAGTCGACTTGTGAGCCTTCACGCCGTTCTTTCCGTCTGCAGTGTCCCAGTCAAGGTGCGGAGCATCCCAGTTCTCTACGAATCCTTCAGTCTCATATCCTGACTCAGGATCGACATATGGACGTGAGAGGTTGAGTCCGTGTCCGTCCTTCTCGTAACCGGTCACAGGGTAACGTCCGCTCTCGAACATAGGGTAAGCGTCCACAAGTTTGAGTGAAGGCTGCATCCATCCGCCGTATGAATACATGACGCCGGCAAATTTGCCAGGAAGGAGGTAAGGGAACTGTCCGCCGACAGAGCCGAGCCAGTCGTTGCCTGGTTCCCATGCCTTGTGCCACCATCCCCAGATCACTTCCGTATTGCCCTGCCAGTTCTTCGAATATACGCCTCTGTATGCTTCAGCATAGCCCTTGAAGTCCTGTGTAGATGCCTGGAGAAGGCTGTATCTGTTCATGTCGATGACCGCCTTTGCAGCCTGTGCAGCAAGTTCCCATTTCTTTCCGTCATATTCCTGAGGGAAGATCTGCTCTCCACGGTAGTTGGTCATGCCCTGATAGAGAGAGTTGCCGTTGTAGAGAGGTGAGGCTGCATAAAGGAGAACGCGTGACTTGAGGGCAAGTGCGGCACCCTTGGTAGGACGTCCTGTGTCAGTACTTGTACTTATCACGCCACCGATCTCGCCTACGCTGTTCGGAAGTGCCGCAGCGGCTATGTCTAACTGGTCAACGATGAAAGAGATGTTTTCCTCTACGGTGTTTCTGTCAAGTTCTGAACCCATTATGTTCTCCGGAGCCATTTCCTCGCCCCAGATGATAACCGGTCCGTAGTAACGGAAAAGGAGGAAATAGTAATATGCGCGGAGGAAGCGTGCCTCTGCTACCATATAGTCACGTACCTTCTGGTCAACGTCTGCTACAAGGTGTGCATTCTCCATTACGAGAGTACACTGTCTGATACCCTGATAATATCTGTCCCAGAAGTTTCCTCTTTCAGGATTGGTCAGGTCTCCATATGGAGTATAGGTTGCAGGGCTTGCATCTCCGATGCGGGCCTGCCAATATACGCTGCTGCTGGCAGATGATGTGAAGCCGAAGAGTGATTCGTCTGAACGTCTGATCACACCACCCTCACGTGCATCCTGCTTCTCTTCATAAGGAAGATAAGCATAGCAGTTTGCAGAGAACTGCTTTGCAGTAAGGTACTTGCTGAACTGCTCTTCAAGGGTTGGCTGGTCTTTCAGGTCGACATCAAAGTATGAGTCGCATGAAGACAGGCCGAAAAGCGCCAGCATTGCTATTGAAATTATATATAATGTCTTTTTCATATCTTCTTGTTGCATTAGAAGTTAACGTTAAGTCCGATGCTGACGTTTCTTGTGGTCGGATATGCGTTACCGTTGCTTGCAGTAACCTCAGGATCCCAAAGTTTGAACTGAGAGAAAGTAAGAAGGTTCACTCCCGATACATAGACGCGGAGGGTCTTCATCTTGATCTTGTTTGTCCACTTCTTAGGGAAGGTATAACCGATCTCGGCATTCTTGAGACGGAGGAAACTCATGTCCTTCTGCCAGAATGTAGAAGGCTGCTTGTTGTTGTTCGCTCCTGTAAGAGACTGTCTTGGATATACCGCATTCGGATCAGGATTTACTGTTGTCCAAGCCTTTTCAGCAACGTCTGCGAAGATCTGGCCTTCCTGGCGTACTGATGTGGTGGCACCACCGAAGAGGTTGTTACCGCTGATGATACGGGTCACATGGTCTACGCCGCTGAAGAATACGGAAGCGTCGAAGCCCTTGTAGTTGAGGCTGACACCGAATCCGTATGTGATCTCAGGAATGACTGAGTAACCGATCTTCACCATATCGTATGTGTCCACGATACCGTCACCGTTGATGTCGCGGTACTTGATGTCTCCGACACGTACATCACCGAATTTCTGAGTCGGCCAGTTGTCGATTTCCTCCTGACTGGTGAAGAGTCCCTCGGCGATGAGTCCCCTCTGCTGGTTGTGAGCGAAACCTACGGTGTTCTGATACTTCCAGATCTGGTCAGGCTCGTCGTTGTAAAGCACCTTGTTGCGGTTGAATGTGAAGTTACCGCGTGCAGAGAGAGAAAGACCGCTTGCGAATGTGTAGTCGAACTGTGCGGACAGGTCGAAACCGCGGTTCACCATCTGACCGATGTTCACGAACTGGGTCACATTCATACCGACAGCGCCTGGGGTTGACTTTCTTTCAAGGAAGATACCGTCACGCATGTCGTAGAAGTAGTCTGCCTGGATCTTCAGTGCATTGAAGAAGTCGATCTCGATACCTGTATCGAACTTGGTTGCCTCTTCCCATGACACTGCAGGGTTACCGAATGTCTTGTAGGTGGTACCGTTTATGTATGAAGAACCTGTCTCGCTTCCCCAGTTTGCTCCTGAAGCGCCTGTGTTGAGGGTCGTGTTGTAAGCGAAACGGCGGCCTCCACCGATCTGGTCGTTACCGATCTTACCGTATGAAGCCTTCAGTTTGAGGTGGCTTACCACCTTCTTCGCATCTTCGAACCATGGCTCGTTGCTGATCATGTATCCGACCGCACCTGAAGGGAAGAAACCGAAGCGGTGGCCTGGAGCGAAGTTCTCCGAACCGTTGTAACCGAAGTTGAACTCAGCGAAATAGCGGTCCTTGTATGAGTATGTCGCACGTCCTGCAATACCCAATGTCTTGTATGGATGCGAGTTGATGTATGCTGAGTTGTATGTGTCTGAACCAGGGTTCGTGTTGGTGCGGGTTCTCATGTTCCACAGGAACATTGCGCTAACGCGGTGTGCATATGCGAACTGACGCTCATAGTTGAGGGAAGCCTCGACATTGAGCACGCGTGCTCCGGACTGACCGTTGTTGGAAACGTTGATGTAGTTTCCTCCGGTAGCGACAGGCTTTTCTGTGAAGATGAGGTTTCCGTTCTCATCCCTTCCTGTTGCGAACCATGTGTTAGGCATGATGGTTCTGAAGAGAGATGTGCTTGAAGTCGCGTCCCATGAAGCCTGGACCTTGGCCTTGAGACCTTCTGTCACGAAGTCAGAGAAGTCCTGTGTGAGGGAAATCGTAGACTGTGCCACATTCGAACTGTTGGTCCTGTAACCCTTTCTGTTGAGGTCTGTGTACGGGTTGGCTGCATACTCGTGGTCTGAAAGCGTTCCGTCAGAGTAGATCAGAGGAATCGCGATAGGAGTATTCATCATTGTCGCATTGAGGATGGCGTCAAGGGCTCCACCAGGTGCGTTTCTCACGGTGAACTGAGTAGAGAGGCTCACTCCGAGTACTGTAGACTTTGTGACATTGATGTCCACGTTTGAACGGAAGTTGAACTTCTGGTAGTTCAACTGAGTAGAATATACTCCATTGTTGACAGTGTTGAGGATACCGTCTTCGAAGTAGTATGAACCTCCGACATAGTAACGTACGTTCTTGTTACCGCCTGTAACGTTCACGTTGGCCTTGGTAGTCATCGCCTGATTCTTGAAGATCTCGTTAACCCAGTCCACTGAAGGATAGAGGTCAGGATCGGCGCCACTCAGGTACATCTGCTTGTCGTAGTCAGAGATGAGCATGTCTGTACGGCCTTCATCTGTAGCAAGCTGATTGAAGAAGTTGATGTACTGTTCGGTGCTTGCCATCTCAGGAAGTTTTGTAGGAGAGGTAAGACCTGTCTCAACCTTGATGTTGATCTGAGGCTTTGACTCTTCACCGCGGCGAGTTGTGATGAGCACGATACCGTTCGCACCACGCACACCATAGAGGGCTGTTGCAGTAGCGTCCTTGAGGATCGAGAAAGACTCGATATCTTCAACGTCAACAAGGTCCATGCTTCTTTCCACACCGTCCACGAGGATGAGAGGAGTAGAGTTTGCTCCGAAGGTGTTCACACCACGGATCCAGAACTCTGCTGAAGCACCAGGCTCACCTGAACGCTGCATCGCAACGACACCGGCGAGTTTACCTGCAAGACCGGTAGAAAGTTGTCCGATAGGGGCAGCGATGGTCTTTACGTCCACAGAACTGATGGATCCGATCACGGATGCCTTTCTCTGGGTACCGTAAGCAACCTTCACGACTTCTTCGAGTTCGTTGGCTGCCGGAACGAGTTTTATTGTCATTTCTCTTATCAGTGTATTTTGCCTTATATTTGTTAAAGGACAAATTCCGAACAATTCTAGCCAGAAATAATCTAAAGCATTGCGGTTTCGTGGGCGGTATTGAATCCCATGTTTTAAGCCAAGTGTCATTTACACATTCCTCAGAGTCTTCTCGACAATTCAAAATATTGTTAGATATCTGAAAGCAATACGCACCATACTTTCTATCCGTTTCTTCTATTGCCATCTCGTTTCTCACAAAATACAATTCTATTATTTTTTCATCTGTCATAACCCCACTCCCATCC
>JAFVHZ010000146.1 GCA_017474265.1 Bacteroidales bacterium
AGAGCGTCTTCGACAGAAGACACCTTGTCTCCTACATACTTCCGCGCCTCCGGCACAGGATCCGCCAAGGTCACGTCATACATCCTGTCAGCAAGCGGTTCAAGGCCGGCCTCCTTAGCGACAGTCGCACGTGTACGTCTCTTTGGCTTGAAAGGAAGATAGATATCCTCAAGTTCACGGGCATTTACACAATCTTCGATCTGACGACGGAGAGCATCAGTAAGCGATCCCGACTGACCGATGGTCTCAAGAACGGTAGTCTTGCGTTTCTCCATCTCTGCATACACATCAGCCCAATGACGGATCTCCGCCACAGCAACCTCATCCAGACCACCTGTCCTTTCCTTTCTGTATCTGCTCACAAACGGAATGGTAGCACCCTCCTCAAACAACTTCACACAATTCTCCACCTGCCACTCCTTCACTCCCAGTTCCCTGGCAATACTCCTGACATATATCTCCTTCATATTCCAAAAAAATCCGAAAAATCTATTAAATCCCCTAATACTCTTCACCCCTCATTCTTCACCCCCGCGTTAATCCTGTCTGATGATATATGAGAAAGTGTTGGCATTTGTGTGGAATTGGCATTTTCGCACCCCCGCGTAGGGGGAGGGGCCCACGAAGTGGGAGGGGGCCAATGGAACACTTTGCCAATACTTTCCATCCGCATCAATCATGCGACACCTGCTTCAACTGCTCACGATAAGCCGAAAATATCTGAGACTTAGAAACAAATCCGACATAAGTCCTGTCATGCTCTATTACAGGAAGATTCCACGCCTCAGTCTGCTCGAACTTGATCATCACCGCATCCATCTTGTCATCCACATACACATAAGCCGGTGCAGAGCGCATGAAATTATATACATGGAGGGTATCATACTGGTCGTACTTGAACATATCCCTCCTGATATCTTCAAGAGACACATATCCCTGAAAATGATTCCTCGAATCAACTACAGGGAAGATATTTCTTTTTGATGTAGAAACCACCTCGACAAGTTCCCTAAGGGTGGCATCAATCTTCACAGTACTGAAATCAGACTCGATCAGTTCACTTGTCTTGAGAAGCGTGAGCACAGCCTGATCACTGTCATGAGTCAGAAGTTCACCCTTCTTAGCGATACGCTTGGTATAGATCGAATAAGGCTCTATCGACTTGGTCGCCGCATATGAAATCGTTGAAGTCAGAATCAGAGGGATGAGAAGTTCATATCCTCCCGTCATGTCTGCAATAAGGAAGATCGCTGTCATCGGAGCCTGCATCACACCCGCCATAAGCCCAGCCATGCCCACAAGCACGAAATTCTGCTCCGGCACCACTCCTCCGCCACCTATGAGATTGATTGTCCTGGAAATGAAGAATCCCGCTATCGCACCGATGAACAGAGTCGGACCGAAAGTACCTCCCACACCACCACCGGCATTGGTAAAGGACATCGAAAATACTTTCAGAATCAATATCAACAGGAAGAAAATCGGAATCGACCATTCAGAATTCATGAAGAACGAGAGAATGGTCTGCCCGTCGAAATCAATATTCCCGCCATTCAGAAGCACATGCAGATGGTCATATCCCTCTCCGTAAAGAGGAGGGAAAAGAAAAATGAGAAGACCCAGACCTGAGGCTGAAACAGCCCACCTCACAAACGGCCTCTGAATAGACTTTATCTTATCTTCAAGGAATAGCGTCATACGGGTGAAATATACCGAACATGCGGCACAGAAGAGCGCCAGAATCAGGTAGAACGGTATATTATGCATGGTGAACTCGGAAATGGTACATTCAAAGGCCGGCTGATCACCAAGGAAGATATATGAAATCACCGTTGCGGAAATCGTCGAAAGGAGAAGCGGCAGGATGGAACTCATGGAGATGTTGAAGAGAAGGATCTCCAATGTGAACAGAACTCCTGCCAGAGGCGCCTTGAAGATTCCGGCCACGGCACCTGCAGCACCACAGCCGAGAAGGATCGTCATATTCTTGTATGAGAGTCCCATAGAACGTCCGACATTCGATCCTATAGCGGCTCCGGTATACACGATAGGGGCCTCCGCTCCGACCGATCCTCCGAATCCGATGGTCACCGACGATGCCACCATGGACGACCACATATTATGAGGGCGGATCTTGGATTCGTTCTTAGAGACGGCAAGCAGGACCTTGGTCACACCATGACCGATATTATCCTTTACGACATACTTGACGAAAAGCATCGCCAGAAGCATACCGATACCCGGATATATAAGGAAGAGGGCACTATAGGCAACTCCGTCGAACCACGATGTGATGCCATGATGTATAAATTCGATGGCAGTCTTCAGAAGCACGGATGCAAGACCGCAGGCAACACCTACGAAAACAGAAAGAAGCATCATGCCGTCACGCTCCGGCATTCCCTTTATGAGACGCCTGAGCGGTAAAAGAAAACCTCCTATGCCTTTATGACTTGCCATAATCGTACAAATATAACCATTTCCAGTCAATGAATGACATTGAACGCAATAAAAAAGTGCCGGACTGCTTCATACAGTCCGACACTTGCATTTCAATTTATCAGATCAGGCGTCTGCGCCTTCATCATCTGTCGAATACTGGGAGATGTTGTCATCAGGAAGGCTCTCTCCATCATTTCCTTCACCGTCATCACCGTCTTCTCCGTCAAGCCAACGCTCGATATCTTCTGCGTCATCTGTCTTCACCTTTATCTTGATGAGATAAATGGCATCCGGAATTTCCACTGTGACAGCATAAAAGCATGTTCCGTCCGGCTTGTCATACTTTACCAGATCAGGAAAATAATCGCTGTATCCCTTCGGATACTTCTCTGCAAATGCCGCCGCCAGTTCTTCTGACATATTCTCATAACTGACAATACCTCTCTTCTTTGCTATAGTTGACATATCTTAAATCTCTAAATCCAGGTTAGTACTAAATTCGGTGCAAGTGTAGGACATTTTTTTGAATTGAGCAACACCAGAGACACTTTTTTATCAACAAACTGCACTATGCATGTCCCAATTTGGCTTTTGCATAATCAAGAGTCAACTTGAAGGTCTTCTTTTTGGTCGAAGGAGCCTCATACATCGCGTCAGTCATTATTCTCTCGCAGATAGACCTCAAGCCACGGGCACCGAGTCTGTTTTCGATTGACGTGTCGACAATCAGGTCAAGCACTGCAGGCTCCACCTGCAGCCTGATACCGTCAAGTTCGAACATCTTCTCATATTGGCGCATAAGGGCGTTCTTCGGTTCAGTCAGAATCCTCTTCAAGGCATCTCTGTCAAGATGATCCAGATATGTTATGACAGGGAGACGTCCGATGATCTCAGGTATAAGTCCATATGACCTGAGATCCTGAGCCTCGACATACTGAAGAAGGTTCTCCTTGTCTATCTTCTGTCTGTTCGACGCGCCGAAACCGATCACCTGCGTATTGAGTCTCTGAGCGATACGTCGCTCGATACCCTCGAAGGCTCCACCGCATATGAACAGGATATTCTGGGTATTGACATGAAGGAACTCCTGCTCCGGATGCTTTCGTCCACCTTGTGGCGGTACATTCACGACACTGCCTTCAAGAAGTTTCAGCATGGCCTGCTGCACACCCTCTCCTGACACGTCACGTGTAATGGAAGGATTGTCACTCTTGCGCGCTATCTTGTCGATCTCATCAATGAAGACGATTCCCCTCTCGGCCTTGGCCACATCATAGTCTGCCTCCTGAAGGAGTCTTGAAAGAATGCTTTCCACGTCTTCTCCCACATATCCTGCCTCAGTCAGGACTGTCGCGTCAACGATGGTGAACGGGACATCGAGGAGTTTCGCTATAGTCTTGGCCATCAATGTCTTTCCTGTACCTGTAGGACCTACCATAAGGATATTCGACTTCTCCAGTTCGAGTTCGTTATCGTCAGACAGATTGTTGTTGAGCCTCTTGTAATGGTTATAGACCGCCACAGACAGGAGTTTCTTGGCCCTGTCCTGACCTATGACATACTGGTCAAGATATGCATGGATATCCTTAGGCTTGTTGTCATTCTCGATCCTGCCCAACTTTGACGGCTTTGCCGACTTGTCAAAATCCTTGAGATAATTGCCTGCAAGTTTCACGCATTCAGAACAGATGCACGCATCAAGTCCCTGTAGCATCAAAGGAACCTCGTGCTCGCTCTTGCCGCAGAACATGCAGTAACTGCCCTGCTTCCTATCCTTTGCCATAGATCATTTCTTCTTTTTGGTAAGGATTTCGTCAATCATTCCATATTCAAGGGCCTCTGCTGAAGTCATCCAGAAATCACGGTCTCCATCAGCATATATCTTCTCTATAGGCTGCCCCGAATGCTCTGAAATGATGGAATAAAGTTCCTTCTTTGTCTTCTCGATCTCCTGAGCGGCAATAAGTATGTCAGAAGCCTGTCCGCTCGCACCGCCAAGAGGCTGATGGATCATGACCTTAGAATGCGGAAGCGCTGACCTCTTGCCAGGAGCACCGGCACAGAGAAGTACCGATCCCATCGAGGCAGCCATTCCGGTACAGATGGTAGCGACATCAGGCTCGATCAACTGCATGGTATCATAGATACCCAATCCTGAAGACACGATCCCTCCCGGCGTATTGAGATAAAGGGAAATATCACTTGAACTGTCGTTCGATGCAAGAAAGAGCAACTGTGCCTGAACGATATTTGCAACGTCAGCATCAATAGGAACACCGAGGAAAATGATCCTGTCCATCATAAGCCTGCTGAAGACATCCATCGAGGCCACATTCAGTTTTCTTTCCTCGATGATCGTAGGATTGATGTATCCGTCCAATACAGACTCATACCTGTGCATCGTCATCGAACTGATACGATGCTCAAGCATTGCATATCTTTTGAATTCCTTATTCATATCCATATATAAAAAAGGGCCGGCGTTGCGAGCCGACCCGTATTGTTCATTGATTATTTCAACTCGCGGAATTTCTCAACTGAGATCTTCTTCTTCTTGAGGGAAACGACCTCACGTACAGCAGCGAAAGTCTTCTCGTTCTCCACCTGGTCGAGAATACGTCTTCCCTGCTCCTCCTGAGAAAGTATGTTCTTTGCGAATGACTCCAACTGCTCATCAGGAACATTGTTCATGCCATACATGGCGAACTGATATGCAGCAAAGCCCTTGGCACTTGCAAGAAGGTCAGCCTCCTCGATCTTCACATTGTACTTCTGCATAAGGTAGTTACGTACCATCTGCCACTTATAGTCAATGATGAAGAGATCCCAATCCTTCTCGATGTCTTCCATAGTGAACTTTCCTTCATTCACGACGTATACCCATCTCTTGAGGAACTTTTCGGCAATCTGTACGCCAGCCTTCTCAAGAAGGTAGTTCTTTGCGTCCTTAGAGAAACGGAAATCAGCCTCCTGAGCATACTCGCCACGGATTCTCTCTTCGATCTTTGCATCGAACTCCTCTTCTGTCTTCACGCCGAAGATCTTCTCGAATGTCTCCTCAACAAGAGGTGCGTTCACAAATGTCTTCACATTCTTCACAGTCATCTTGAACATAGGGTCGAGATTCGCCATCTCCTCCTTGCTCACCTTGAGCATAGACGAACGGTCAGTCTCGTTCTCGAACGCCTCGTTCACATTTACGTCAAGGACATCACCTGGCTTCACACCGACGAAAGACTTGCGGACACCCTCAGCAACATTACGGAGAGCGACATAAGTTCCCTCTACCTTCATATCGCCCTGCTCGAAATCAACGATGATGAAGTCATCCTCCTTTGCCTTCTTGCCTTCCTCGAGTGAACCGTACTGCTTGAGGAGGTTTTCCTTCATCTCCTTCTTGGCAGCCTCGGTAACATTGATTGTATAATATACTATCTCGTCATCCTTTGAAAGTTCAAAAGACACTTCAGGATTCTCTGCGATATCAAACTTGAAGACGAACTCGTTTCCTGCCACCCAGTCTGTCTGCGGCTGATCCTCGCTTGGAAGAGGCTCTCCGAGGACGCGGAGGTTGTTCTCATGGATGAAGTTGTTGAGTCCTTCAGACACTACATCATTCACTGCATCAACAAGTGCTGACTGTCCGTACATCTTCTCAACAAGAGACATAGGCACCATGCCTTTACGGAATCCCTTGAACTCAGCCTTCTTCCTATAATCGTTGAGTTTCTTCTTCCTGCTGTCTGCATAATCCTCATTCGCTACCGTAAGGGTAAGTTCGAGATTGAGGTCGTCAATTCTGTTCTGATCAAGTTTCATTTCTATATTATATTTTGATTATTTTTCGATAAAGTGTGCAAAATTACACATTATAAGCGAATTTCCAAAAAATACGGCCTTCAAGAACTACCTGCCGGCCTTACCCTTCCGCTTAGGATAAGACACTCTTGAATGATACATCTGCTGCAGGTATGTCTTCATCGTTTCCTTGACGGTTGCTATGTCTCGAAGCGATATGTCCGCAGATGTCAACTGTCCGTCTGAAATCTTGCCATCCACTATTCTCTCGACTAGAGAGGATATATTCTCCGGAGAATAGTCCTTCATGCTACGTGATGCCGCCTCGACCGCATCACACATCATCAGGATCACCTGTTCCTTGGTAAGAGGCTTCATCCCGTCATAGTAGAACTCGGAAACATCTCCAGGATCACCGCCTCCATTGAGATACTGATTGAGGAAATATGCTGCCGGAGTCGTTCCATGATGAGTACGTACAAAATCGACAAGCACTTCCGGCAAAGAATGCTTTTCTGCCAGAGCAACTCCGTCAGATACGTGTCTGATGATTTCCTGAGCGCTTTCCTTAGGAGTCAGTCCGGCATGGAACTTGACTCCGGGGGTCTCGTTCTCGGTAAAGCACTGCGGGTTTGCAATCTTTCCGATATCATGATACAGGGCGCCAGCCCTGACAAGCGGCACATTCGCATCGATTGAACGCGCCACGGCATCAGCAAGGTTCATGACCTGCAGACTGTGCTGGAATGTACCCGGAGCCTTGTCGGCAAGCATTCTCAGAAGAGGATTACTCGTGTCACTGAGTTCGACAAGTTTGGATGTCGACACCAGTTTGAATATCTTCTCAAACAAATATATGAGAGGATAGCCTGCAACAGAAAGAAGAGCACCGAACGCCATATCGAGAATAGTATGATAATCGGCGAAGGTCATACCCTCGGCAAAACGGAATCCAAGCCACACCATCACCATGACCGCAAACACTATGAGAGCAGTGACAAACTGCAGCCAGCCCTTGTTGAAACGTTCGAAGGCAAGTATGCCCACAGTACCGGCGACAAGATAGATGACAAACAGTTCCATTCCGTTAGGCGCGAATATGAGCATCGGAAGCAGGGAGATGAAGAATACGGAAAACACCATCCTGCGGGAGAAGAATGCCAACTGATAGAAGACCACCAGCATGAACGGCATCATATAGAACAGGTCCGGGTCGTTGGATGCGACCCATGACGATGCCACCGCAGACATAGTGAACACCATCAGCAGGTACAGATACTTGTTATACTGCTCGAAGACCTTGAAATTGCAATAATATATCGCCAGGAAAAGCAATAGTACCAGAAAGAAAGCGAGCACTACGTTACCGAACCACTGCAGGGCCTTCGGGCCAACATATCCTACATTGGCATCATATTCCGCCTTGTATGAATCCAGCAACTGCTCTATCTCGGCGGTGACGATCTCACCCGACGAAACTATCACGAGGCCGGCTCTGGCCACCCCTTGTGTCCTGGACACATGACCATAGTTGTCTTCCTGCACAAGATCTGTAGTCTGCTGATCGAACACAAGGTCCGGAACAATCAGGTCACCCATACCTGAAGCGGCATAAAGGGAATCAGCATCACATCCGGTGCAATGCTCCCCGATCGTCTCACGAAGCACTTCTCGTGCTCCTTCCACAGTATAGACCTCCGAAACTGGGACTGTCACTGCCCTGCGGTCCTTCTGGACATAGATCATTCCGTCGGAACTCGCCTGAGCACCGTCCAGTGACTGATCGGTCACTACAGGCATCACTCCCTTTGCATAAATTGAAGAAAGTGCATCTGAAAGATGAGGCTTCAGGAATGTATACTCACCGAAGTCCGCCTCAGCGAGTCGGTTCCTTACCTGTCCCTCGACCTTCTGGTCGACCCTATAATAAGGGATCACCCTCAGCGCTGCCTGTTCCACCTCCCTCTGATACTGTTCCTCAGTCTTGAGGACAGGGAAATCGAACTGTGCTATCAGAGTCTCGTAATGCCACGGTGAACCCTTCTTGTAATCATAACTGAAGCGGGAACTTCGAGGCATTATGGCAACAAGTAGAAGAAACAGAAGGATCAAAGGCAGATACACCTTATATCCACGCGGGAAATTTATGTTTTCCATACTTTTATATACTGTTATCCATAGGAATGAACGAATATTCATCCGCTATGAAGGCGTCAATATCATTTCTGACCAGAAGTTCAACAAATCTGCCGCACACCTTGTTCACATCACGCCTTCCGCTCACAGTCACTACCACATCACCTCTGTAATTCACAACAGTCAGAGAGAACATGTAAGGTCCGGACGGTATGAGCGGATAGAACTCGGTGACATACCTCTGCATCGAATCCGGAAGGATCACATTACCGACACGGCAGATATCATAGGTAGACATGGAGACTGTCCTTGAGAACATCTCCTTCGCCCCATGCCTCCTTTCATCCACCGAACCCTTGCTGTCAAAGGCTCGCTCAATGTCAGAGATCTTGCGTTGCGCACTGTATGCCAAGGTATCATTCTTCAACTGTGCCTCCAGAAGTTTCTTCTGCGACATCAGGACAGTATTATATGGATAGTCATCCAGATTCCTGTTATACGCCAGGAAAACAGGTGTCGTATATGGCCTGATCGAAGCAGACGGAACATATGGACGAAGGTCGATCTGAACGGACGCCACTACATATTCTCCAGCCTGCATCCTTTCTCCAAGCGACTCATAGACTGCATGCGAAAAGACCGGAGCGAGAAAAGTGACCGGAACATTCGGCAACTGCATCTTGTCGCCCTTAAGTTTGCCCTGAGGAATTCTGATCTGTACGACCTCTTCCCTGACACTCTCTGCCGGCGGAACAGCCACAGCCTTGGCATCCATATACCAGACAGGACGCGATGCAGACATGTCATCCATCCTCGGCATAGGATCACCACCTTCGGCAGGGAAATACGACCCGGACAGGAGTTTTACCGTTCCATCATTGCTCACCGGATAGCCATTCAGTTCTATATATCTGTACAGCACGGATTTGACAAAGGTCATAAGTCCATGAGCGTCTACCAGAGCCCTGCTGAAATCAAAGCAGATGGTCTTGTGAGAGACCGAGATCTTGAACAGGTATCCGTTAAGCGCCGGATCTCCGAACACATAAGGCTGATCTGCATCCTTGATGTCAAATATCCTGACCGGGGCATCAAGAGGGACGAACAACAGTTCACCATCCGACTCCCCGACTCCGACAGCAATTTGAGGAAAACGTTTCAAGGCCTCGTTCAGAGCCTGTTCCAGGACCACAGGCTTCAAATGCATAGTCAGTGTCGCCACGAAACGTGACGACACTGATGCATCGGCATTGGAGCCGTAAAGATATGCCATTCCCCCTAATGGAGGCTCCATGTATTTCTTCATCTGCTACTTTATAGCCATATCTACTATATCCCCTTCATCGCCGTCATAATATCCGGCATCGAGTTTCTGACGGACGTCAGTGAAGGCCTTGAGCGTACGCTCCACATCCTCCATTGTATGAGCGGCAGTGGAAATGATACGGAAGATGACCATACCCTTCGGTATCACAGGATAAATCACTACCGAACAGAAGATTCCGTAATTCTCGCGGAGATCGACAGCCATCCTCGAAGCCTGACCGACACCGCCCTTGATCTGCACTGGTGTCACGCATGCCTCGGCAGGCCCTATCTCGAATCCGAGATTGCGGAAACCGTCCTGAAGTGCCTTTGTGATGGTGAAGAGTTTCTTGCGGAGTTCATCACCTTCCTTGCTGCGGATGATCTCGAGTCTCTTGAGACCACCCTCGACAAGAGCCATAGGGAGAGACTTCGCATATATCTGTGAACGCATGTTGAAACGCAGAT
>JAFVHZ010000012.1 GCA_017474265.1 Bacteroidales bacterium
AACTTGCGTATTGTCAGAGAGCACTATCTGCGTACTTTCTCCCGGCCTGGTGCTTACCTCCTGCCACGTAGCGGATTCGCTTCTGCCGAAAATCAGCCAAGCAACCATAAAACCCAGAGGCATTGACAGAGCAGCCCAGAGGAATCCTGCGCGATAGAACCTGCGATAATCCCTTGACTGTTCATCACGGATTCCCACTATACGAAGAAAATCCTGAAAAGCAGCCTTGGCTTTCCTCTTTTCTGCTGGAGAATTGACATTCTCAATTCTATCCCAAAGTATCTTATTATATTCTTCCATCTTAATCTATAAAGAGCAATAACACGAGTATTGTCAGGTAATCGTTCAACTTCTTCTTCAGAGATGACAGAGCCAGAGCAATGTGCTTGTTGACAGTATGTATGCTCAGATCCATCTTGTCTGCAATCTCTTTGGCTGTCAAGCCATTCATCCGGCTTAACATAAATACCTCCTTCCTTTTCGGAGGCATACACTCAATCATCTTGGCAGCTATATCCTCAATCTCATTTATGCAAGAGACCTCGACAGATTCTTCAGGTCTGTTTGACTCAGCCCACTCCTTATGTCTTTGAGCATATTTCTCGTCGCGGTAAATATCAAGGACGACCCGTCTCGCTGTCATATATATGTAGGAATTGACATTTTCACCTTCCACAAGATTGTGCCGGTTGCGCCAGATCTTCAGGAACACATCCTGGGTAGCATCTTCAGCCTTGACACTGTTATGTAGAAGAGACGTAGTATATGTCAATACCTTGTTATAATATGCCAGGTATAGCACCTCGAATGCTTTGACGTCTCCGGAAGCAATTGCTTTTATGTCTATAATAGGATTCAAGATAACAATCTCATTATTAAATAATTACCGAACTGCAGATTCACCCGCCTCGATAGGCCAATAAGGATTCTGATAGATAACGGAATTGGATACCGAGCCATCCGGTGAGGTCAGGATCATTTCCTGAACACCTAATGGCGAGAGATAGTGGGCCATCGAAAAGGTCAGACCGTTATACGCTTCGCTTGATTCTGTCTTCTCATATGGTCGCAGATATTTGCTTCTTGACGGTGATGAGACATTCGCATCTGAAGTTCCGTGTTTCAACTGGTTTCCATACCATCCTTTCATCGGTCCCCAGATCTTGAAGCCCTCGATATGGTATGGTTCCGAAATCAGTTGATCCATTGAACGCCACCTCTGCAAGTCCATTCTACGAAATCCCTCAGCCATAAGTTCACAACGACGTTCACGACGGATATTATATAAGGTCGCATCGATCAGGTTTCCTGCTGAATATGCTCCCCAGTCATTCTGCGCTTCTATAGTCATATCTGTCGCATCAATTGTCTTGTTGATATCAGTATCGACCTTGGCACGTTCGCGTATAGCAGCCCAATATGAGAGGGCTTTTGAATCAAGAGAGCCGTGACGTTCGTAGTATGCTTCCATATAGTTCAACAGGGCTTCAACACCTCTGAATGTTATCGATCCGACGTAAGAGCCGGCGATTCCGACAAGGTGAATCTGATTGAGAGGATTACCTTTTCTGATGCTGTAGCCTGTAGAATATACCCTTGAAAAATCAGAGCCGAACAGATTAGGATACGGTTCTACAGGAACTCCCTGTGAAGCACCTTCATATTCATCTATGCTGTTTACCTGGCCGGGTTCCTTAAGGAAAACGGCAAGTCTTCCATCTCTGCCGACCTTCACATCCGAGATATAGTCATCACCGGCATATCCGCTTCCCGATGCATAAATAGGAAGACCATTGGCCATGAGGAAACAATCTACCATTCCCCTAGTAAGACCTGCTCCAAGATTTCCCCTGTTTCCCCATTCGCCACATGCATTCGAAAAACCGAGGCCTCTGTCATACTGTCTCCAAAGAAGTACTTCCGGATACTTTGAAAGGTCAGTATCGGAGAACATATCCATATATGGGTTTGCCTGCTCGCCGGCGCTCTGCTGAACGGTTCCGGTATTGGCAGTCAGGATGATGTTGTCAGCAAGCAGTGCCGATGAAGTTATCGCCTGGTCCAGAAACCAGTTTATTTCTTCATCAATACCGCCAAGCGGATACTGATATGAAGAACTGTATTCTTTCTGTGCTCCCGGCCATTCTTCACCCTGCGGAACAAAAGCAGTTCCTTTGAAATACTTCAAGAAAGTACCCTCATAAAGAGCAACCCTGGATTTAAGGAGCAACACACAGTTTCGATTGATTCTGGTGCGACGGGACTCAAACTGCTCCGGCATCAGTTCCAAGGCCTTATCCAGATCGGAAAGAATGAATCTGGCAACCTCGTTTCTTGGAAAACGCTTGCTGGCCTCAGTAAGAACAGCCTGGTCGTCCGGAAGAGTTTTGGTCACAATAGGCAGGTCTCCATAATTCTGGTACAGGTCGAAGTATTCGTACGCACGCAAGAACAAGACCTCTCCGATATATTGACATATTTCTGTGGTGCTTCCGGACACTTCACCTTTCTCATATCTAGGGAGTACACGTTCGAGAAAATAATTGCAGTCATAGATATTCTTGAAATTCCACGAATCGTTGGCCGGGACTGTCCATGAATCCTTAATATATATTGAATGAGGTGTAATATAGGCCTGGTTATCGGTGTATTGATCTTCAACAAAAGTGAGTGAATATCCCGAGTGTGAAGGGAGAATATTTGTATATAGGCCGTTGGCATAATAGCCTAATTGAGAGGCATCATTGAGGTATTTCTCTGGAGACACCTGCGATGTAGGCTCCTTGTCCAGTAATTTATCAC
>JAFVHZ010000147.1 GCA_017474265.1 Bacteroidales bacterium
CTGCGTCCCTGATTGCGGGTATGCTTCTATGCGGTTGCTCCGTAAATGATTACAGACAGAATGACGATTCGGTTACAGTTAAGGTGAGCCGGCCTGTGGAAGGAGGCCCCCGACTGGTACGCCTTCAGGTCGTCGGTGACAGACTCATCCATGTCTCGGCTACTCCTGAGAGACGTTTTGCCGATCCTGAGAGCCTGATCATACTCCCGTCTCAGACCGAAACACCTTTCACAGTTGAATCTTCCGATGATGTCGTGACCGTTACAACAGCGGCCTTGAAGGCCAATGTGCGCATTTCGACCGGTGAGGTCTGGTTCTCCGATCTGTCAGGAAATGTAATGCTTCGTGAAGAAGCCGGCGGGGGAAAGACCTTCGAACCGATAGAAGTCGAGGGTACCCGCGGCTGGACATTCCGCCAGGTGTTCGAATCTCCTGATGACGAGGCCTTTTATGGCTTGGGACAGCATCAGGCAGATGAATTTAACTATAAAGGAAAGAATGAAGAACTCTTTCAGTACAACACGAAGGTGTCTGTACCTTTCATAGTTTCAAACAAGGGATATGGTGTCCTTATGGACAGTTATTCGATGATGCGTTTCGGAAATCCACAGGATTACAAGCAACTTGGCGATGTGTTCAGACTCTATGACAAGAATGGTCAGGAGGGTTGCCTTACAGGTACCTATGTTCCCGGAAGGGGAGAGACCCTTGTGCGTCAGGAGCCGAATATCTATTTTGAGTATCTGGTGGAACCGGAAATGGTAAAAGTGGTCAACCTTCCGGAAAACATACGTCTGGCAAATGCTGATGTCACATTTGAGGGCTGCATTGAGGCACCTGTTACAGGAACATATCAGTTCAACCTTTACTATGCTGGCTATACGACTGTGACTGTCGGCGGTAATGAAGTGGTGTCTGAACGTTGGCGTACATCGTGGAATCCGAACAGTTACAAGTTCTCTGTGAATCTCGAGGCAGGCGTCAAGACTCCGATAAAGATCACCTGGAAGCCGGATGGTGGCGTTTCATATCTCGGTCTCCGTGCCTACGATGTGGTCGATCCTGTCCAGCAGGCCAAGCATCAGTGGTGGAGCGAAATGACCAAGCAGATGGACTGGTACTTCATAGCAGGCGACGATATGGATGAGGTGATCAGCGGTTATCGTACTCTCACAGGCAAGGCTCCTATCATGCCGAAATGGGCTATGGGTTACTGGCAGAGCCGCGAACGCTACAAGACTTCTACCGAAATGATCGAGGCTCTCGAGGGATTCCGCAAGAGGAACATCCCTATCGACAACATCGTAATGGACTGGAGTCACTGGAGGGAGAATGACTGGGGAGGACATGAATTTGATCCGGAGCGTTTCCCTGATCCTAAGGCTATGGTTGATTCGATTCATGCCATGAACGGCCGCATGATGATCTCCGTATGGCCTAAGTTCTACGTCGAGACAGAGCATTACAAGGAGTTCGACGAGAACGGATGGATGTATACAAGAGCATATGAGGACGGAATCCGTGACTGGATAGGAAAGGGTTACCTCTACGGCTTCTACGATGCATATTCTGCAGACGCCCGCAAACTCTTCTGGAACCAGATGTACGAACACTACTATCCTCTTGGCATCGATGCTTGGTGGATGGACGCTTCCGAGCCTAACATACGTGACTGTACCAACATGGATTATCGCAAGGCCCTCTGCGGTCCGACCGCACTTGGCTCGTCTACAGAATTCTTCAACGCTTATGCATACATGAATGCAGAGGCTATATATAACGGACAGCGTGGGGTAGACAACGACAAGCGTGTATTCCTGCTTACCCGCAGCGGCTTCGCCGGTCTGCAGAGATACTCTACCGCTACATGGAGCGGTGACATCGCGACCCGTTGGGAGGATATGAAGGCGCAGATTTCAGCCGGACTCAACTTTGCAATGAGCGGTATTCCTTACTGGACCATGGATATAGGAGGATTCTGTGTCGAGAACCGTTATGTCGCAGGCCAGAGGATATGGGACACTACCGGTAAGGAGAATGCCGATCATAAGGAGTGGAGGGAACTCAATACAAGGTGGTTCCAGTTCGGTGCGTTCTGTCCTCTCTACCGTGCCCACGGACAGTATCCATACCGTGAGCCATGGGAGATTGCTCCTGAGAATCATCCTGCATACAAGTCGATTCTCTACTACTCGCAGTTGCGTTATCGTCTGATGCCTTATATCTACTCTCTTGCTGGTATGACATGGTTTGAGGACTATACCATAATGCGTCCTCTCGTGATGGACTTCAC
Source organism: Bacteroidales bacterium (assembly GCA_017474265.1). Lineage (GTDB taxonomy): Bacteria > Bacteroidota > Bacteroidia > Bacteroidales > UBA932 > Cryptobacteroides. The sequence continues at coordinate 2,294 of JAFVHZ010000147.1, forward strand.
TGCTGATAAACGTGTTGCGGATATAGGCGATACATACATGTTCGGTCCTGCATTCATGGTTGCTCCTGTATACGAATATGGTGCCCGCACCCGTAAGGTCTACTTCCCTGAGTGCGAAGGATGGTATGACTTCTACAGCAACGAGTTCCGTGATGGTGGTGTATGTGCAGAGGTTGATGCTCCATATGAAAGGATGCCTCTGTATGTACGTGCAGGTGCCATAGTTCCGTTCGGCCCAGACATGCAGTGGTCTGACGAGAAGCCTGCAGATGTGATCGATCTCTTTGTATATCAGGGTGCTGACGGTGAGTTCACTCTGTATGAGGATGAGAACGTGAACTATAACTATGAGAAAGGCTTGTGTGCCATGATCGATTTCGTTTATGACGATACTGAAAGTACATTGACGATCGGAGAGCGTAAGGGCGAATTCCCGGGAATGCTCAAGGAGCGCGTGTTCAATGTGATTCCGGTTTCAAAGGATGGAAAGGGAGTTGCCAGACCGGTTGAATATGACGGATCCAAGGTGGTAGTAGTACTTTAAATTATGAAAAACTTCATTGCTTTGATGCTTTGCTGCACCCTGATTGCCGGGTGCAGCAATGTTTCTTCTCCACGGGAGAAGTTGGATTTCAATGACGGGTGGGCCTTCTTTCTTGAGACTCCCGAACTGAACTGGCCTGCAGGCGAGAGTTCCGGAACTCCGGCAGACCCTGTTTTCGATGATTCTTCATGGCGGGTCCTGAATCTGCCTCATGACTGGGCTGTGGAAGGTGATTTCGACAGGAAGAATCCTTCCGGAACCGGTGGAGGTGCATTGCCAGGAGGAGTCGGCTGGTACAGAAAGACCTTCGTGCCTTCGGCTGATGAGTCTGACCGTCTCTGGAGGATAGATTTTGAAGGTGTCTATATGAACGGGGAGGTGTTTGTGAACGGTACGAGTCTGGGTGTGCGTCCTTATGGATATATATCATTCGGCTATGATATCACTCCTCTTCTGAAATGGGGCGAGGAGAACGTCGTTGCTGTGCGTGTGGATAATTCAAGACAGCCTAATTCCAGATGGTATTCCGGATGCGGCATCTACCGTAACGTGTGGCTTACCAAGACTTCACATGTCCGTGTGGCGCCTGACGGAGTCTATGTCATTCCTCGTCTGAGGTATATGCCGGAACCAGGTCAGAGCGTACCGGGACGCCTCGATGCCGGTTTCTTTTTCGTGCAGACAGATGTGCTTAGTGATGAAGGAGACCAGGTCAAGGTGACCCTGAGACAGATAGTCAGAGACGCTTGCGGTAATGAGGCCGGACGTGCAGAAGGTGTATACTCGGTCGCTGAACTGGGAGATGTCGAACAGATGGTGGAGATCGCAGATCCGCATCTGTGGGATGTCGATGATCCATATCTGTATACGCTTGTTACGGAAGTTGTCGGAACTGATGGAACCCTTCTCGACAGGGTCGAGACCAGGACCGGACTCAGACATTTCCATTTCAGTGCGGAAGACGGTTTCTTCTTGAACAACAGGCCGTTGAAGATAAACGGAGTCTGCATGCATCATGATCTTGGATGTCTGGGATCTGCATTCAACAAGAATGCGGCACGCCGTCAGTTGGAGATCCTCAGGGGCATGGGCTGCAATTCCATCCGTACGTCTCATAACCCTCCTGCACCTGGACTTCTTGACCTGTGTGACGAGATGGGATTCATCGTCCAGGACGAGGCCTTCGACATGTGGCGCAAGAGAAAGACACGTTATGACTATTCGAGACATTTCAACGAGTGGCATGAGTCAGATCTCCGCGACTTCATCATGCGCGACCGCAACCATCCTTCTATTTTAATGTGGAGCATAGGAAACGAGGTTCTCGAGCAATGGTCGGATGCACGTGCCGACACGCTCAGTCTGGAGGAGGCCAACCTTCTTCTCAATTTCGGACATTCTCCGGAAATGCTTGCAGCAAATGGTGAAGAGATGAGCGTCAATTCCCTTCTTACAAAGAAACTTGCCGACATGGTCCGTGAACTGGATGCTACTCGCCCTATTACAGCGGGTTGCAATGAGCCTTCGCCTGACAATCATCTGTTCAGGAGCGATGCGCTTGACATCATCGGCTTCAATTATCACAATTCCGATGCCCTCAATGTGCCTCGGAATTTCCCTGGCAAGCCATTCATCATCACGGAGAGCAACTCTGCGCTCATGACACGCGGATACTACCGTATGCCTAGCGACAGTGTCTTCATCTGGCCTTCACACTGGAGCATACGTTTCTCTGATCCTTCCTTCTCTTGTTCTTCTTATGAGAACTGCCACGTTCCATGGGGCAGTTCTCATGAAGAGACCCTCAAACTTGTCCGTGACAATGATTATATAAGCGGACAGTACATCTGGACAGGATTCGACTATATCGGTGAACCGACCCCTTACGGATGGCCTGCACGCAGTTCTTATTTCGGTGTCATTGATCTGGCAGGTTTCCCTAAGGATGTGTACAATCTTTATAAGTCGGAATGGACCGATGAGGATGTCCTTCATCTTTTCCCTCACTGGAACTGGGAAGATGGTCAGGAAATCGACATGTGGTGCTATTACAACAATGCTGATGAGGTGGAACTTTTTGTCAATGGCGTGTCTCAGGGAGTGAGGAGCAAGACAGATGACTGCCTGCACGCATCATGGGATGTGATTTACGAACCGGGTGTTGCGGAAGTCGTGGCATACCGGAACGAGACATCTCAGGATGGTTCTCCTGTACGCGCAGAAGTAGACAGAAAGTCTGTCCGTACTGCCGGTGAGCCGGCGCAGATCCATCTGACAATGGACCAGTATGGAAAGACTGCAAAGGAAGATGCTCTCGGCTTTGTGACTGTGGAAGTGCTTGATGCAGAGGGAAATCTCTGCCCGTGGGCAGACAATCTTGTTCACTTCGAACTAGATGGCGATGCTGCCTTCATCGCAGGTGTCGACAACGGAAGTCCTATCTCCATGGAACGTTTCAAGGACAACAAGAGACAGGCATTCTACGGCAAATGTCTCGTCGTACTTCAGGCTGCCAAGCCTGGCAAGACCGTATTGAAGGCGACCTCAGACGGCCTGACTCCGGCGTCCGTAACTTTCCGGACCCGCTGATGGTGAAATCTATATGTCGTGCTCCAAGGTCAATTTCTGTGACTTTGGAGCACGGTGCCAATATCATCCTGAGCATCCCCAATGTCATCCTGAGCGTAGCGAAGGATCTTTTTTTATGTCTTTAGATCTTAACTCTGACTTTAATTGTGAGTTAGTTACAGATATATTTGGAAAAGTCACCGGGGGGGGGTATATTTGTGGGTTGAAAAATAAACGAATATATCCTATGAAGAAGTTGTTGAAATTAATTCCCGCTTTTCTCTTCATGTTAATCTCATGTGAGGATCCAGAGATGATCCCTGGACCGGAGCAGGAAAAGGAGCCCAAGCCGGAGAATTCCACTATCACTTTAGAAAGTGGTCAGGCATTGAGATTTAAGTTTTCTCACGAAGGAGGAAGTGGTGAAATCAGATTCTCCTCTACAGGGGCATGGAAGATAGAAACAGACGATGACTCCCAATCCTCTTCATGGCTTACTGTTACCCCATCTTCTGGAAAAGCAGGAAGTGCAGTCGTAGTCTTGAAAGCAGACAAGAATGAGGGTGATGAGAGAAAGGTTACTATCATACTTTCAACAGACGGATTTTCTCATTCTTTTAATGTTATCCAGAACGCAAAAGATGAAGAACCGGAGAACCCAGAAGAACCGGAGAATCCAGAGAATCCAGAAGATCCAGAGAATCCAGAAGATCCGGAGAATCCAGAGAATCCGGAACCTCCTGTCATAGAAAAGGAGTATGTGGTCTTTGATGATGATAATTTCAAGCAATTCTGTATTAATTCCTTTGATTTTGACGGTGATGGTGGGGTGTCGCTTGAAGAGGCTATGACAGTTTCTGAAATGGTCATCTCCGTGACTGATGGATGGATGAAATCCTTGAAAGGACTTGAGGCCTTTCAGAACCTTGAATCATTGACAAGCGGATTGTTGGAAATGGCGGTCCTTGACCTTTCAGGGTATGTAAACTTGTCGACAGTGGACTGCACTGCATCGGAATCACTGAAGTACGTCGTTACCCGTAATGTTGAGGTGACAGTCAATGCTGCACCGGAAACCGTGGTTCTTGCAGTTGATGAACTGCTGGTTACCGAACATAATGTTGAGGTAGATGCAGAAAGCATAGGGTTTGATCTGATTGTGTATTCGACAGATTATGTTGTTGTGGACCAGAGCCCTGAATGGGTATCTTGGATAGGGTTAATGAAGATGGATGAATATGCCTATCGGTTCTCTTTTAACGTTGCTGAAAATAGTGAAACTGAATCAAGACGGGGTGAGATTGTGTTTATCGGATCTAAGGGCGCAAAATCATACGTGACAGTCATGCAGTCAGAAGGTGAGCCTGTTGTCAAATATACATATCTCGAATTTGTCGATGATGCTATAAAACAGTACTGCATAGATAATTATGATATAGATGACGATGGGGAAATCAATCTGGAAATAGAGGCCCTGAATGTAAAAGAGATAAAGTTGGAGGATGAGACTGTCGTCAGGTCCTTGGCGGATCTCGTATACTTTCCAAATTTGGAACAGATTCATTTGAATGGATGTTATTTTACTGATGTGGATCTTTCACGAAATCCGGTACTTGATTCCATATCATTGGTAAACATCAATGGCATGTCAAAGTTGAACCTGACATCCAATCAGGAGTTGACATATTTAAGTATAATCAACTCGTCGTCCCTAGCGGCAATAGATATCTCTGATAATGCTGAACTGCTCAATTTGACATGCCGCAACCTCCCTTCTTTGACAGATTTGGATGTGTCCCAAAACAGGAAGTTGAAGGAACTGGTCTGCTGCGATGCCAGACTGACGACTCTTGATGTGTCTCAGAACAAAGCATTGGATATACTTCGTATAACACCTATGCTGTCCGATAAGGAACTGGAATATCTTGTGGTGGCTGATGACTACCAGATATCATCGGTATCGACTTTGGAAATCTCAGGGTCAACAAAGATTCTGGTTAAGGACCAAGTAGTATTGTCTCACGGCTATTTTGAATTGACAGCGTCAGGCAGTGCATGCGACCTCGCTATTACGACCACTGTTGATTACTCTATTGCCGCTCAGCCTTCATGGGTGGTTCTGGATAGGACGGCGAAAGAAGATTCTTATAAGGACCATCTTTATTTCACGGTGGCCCCTAACGAAAAGAGGGAAGAGCGCCAGGCAGAACTTGAAGTTCGTAATCCTGCAGGTAAGGTCCTCGCAACAATAGTGTTCCGTCAGGAGGCAAAAGAGCCGGAGGAGTCAGAAGGTAGTAACCAGAATATCGTTGAAGGAGAGGAAATCATCCTGTAAAACAACGAAATAGGAGGAATATATATGAAAAGGATATTATATGTAATGATGCTGACAGCCCTTCTTTATGGCTGTCAAAAGAATGAACTAGAGAATCCTGATGAAGGTCTGCGCACCATCGTGGCGAACATATCTTCCAGTGAAACCAAGACCCATATTGGAGAGTATTCTGACGGCGTTTATAAGACGTTATGGTCAGAAGGTGATGAGATTGCTGTCTTTCCAAAAGGGTATAATGACAAGAATGTGTTTACTTTGTCTTCCGGTGCAGGAACTTCCAAAGGAACATTCGTGGGAGAATGTGACTTCAAGGAGGGAGTCGCTTATTATCCTGCGGATAAGTGTGATTCGCAGTTTGATTCATGGAATAGTCGTTTTGAGGTTGAGTTTCCGACACGGCAGAAGTATGTAAAAGACTCTTTCGAGGATGGACTATATCCAATGATAGCCAAAGGAGAGAACGGTAAACTGACATTCACAAACATTCTTTCTATTGTCAGACTCAACATTACTGGAACCAGAAGAGTGGATTCACTCGTTTTTTCTGCAGGAGGGGGTAGATGGTGTTCAGGCCGTTTTAAGGTCTCTACTTTAGGTGCGATACTTCCCGTTAGCGAAACAAATCCTGATTATGTGACTATAGATTGTGGAGACGGCGTATATCTGCAGGAGGACACACCTACTGCTTTTTATTTCGTCCTTCCTCCGTGGACATATTCTGAGTTCAATATCAAGATATACACTCCAGATGGGGTCATGGAAAAGAAGTCTTCAAATGCTCTTGTGTTGAAACCGTCAGAAATAAGGTCTGTTCCTGCGTTCCGCTTTCAACTCAAAGGGGATCCTGATTATGAGGAGGATATCGTCGAGGTTCTGGATGGTTCCATATATCCGACATGCTTGGGAGGAAATTTTGATGTTTCGGTCAGAAAGAATGTTCCATATATCTTGGAAATATATGCAGACTGGATCAGTCAGGTAGAAACTAAGGAAACAGAAATCGAAACACTTACTTTCTATGTCGAGCCGAATCTCAGTCCTAATACAAGAGTTGGATCTGTTTATCTATACTATGGTGGTGAGCAGGAAGTTTTCAGCATATTGCAGGATGGGTATTCAGATCCTTATGTTGAAATTATTGAAGAGCAACTAGTGTTTTCTGGCGAAGAGGATGGCTGCGAAGCGGAGGTGACAGGAAACAGAAGTGGAATAAGTGTCTGCGCTGATGCAGATTGGATAAGGGCGGCATTTACAGATTCGACGGAGACATTTCATCCATATAGGATGACAAAAGTCTTGTCGATAAGTGCGGAGAGAAACGAAACGCATTCAGCACGAAATGCAAATGTCATTGTTTCCATTGGTGATGTCAAGGACACCCTTGCCGTATCTCAGTCATTCGCTCCTCATGGAGACCTTGAAATCCATATTCCTGAAGCAGGAACTCTGCCTGACATCATTGAGGGAGAGGATATACTGATGTATACAAAAGTCATCATTACCGGTGAGATGAATTATGATGATGTCAATTATTTTCAGTCTTATGCATCAAATGTGGAAATACTTGATTTGGCAGGAGTTTCATTTGAAGATAATCTCTTGAGAGGATTCAATGAGATGCATGCCCTTAAAGAAGTTTTCCTGCCTCCTACTTTGATTCAGATTGGAGGTGAAGGTGGAAAAGATTCATGGGCGTTTCATGAATGTACAAGTTTGGAAAAGGTTGATTGGGGAATAAATCCGCAGTTGGAAGTCATTGGAACAGGTATTTATAGCCGCGATAACGGCTTGTCAATTGTTACTTCTTTCCGTGGTCCGTTTTCTTATTGTTCATCTTTGAAAACTATAGATATCCCGGCAAAAGTGACAACAATACTGCCTGGAGCATTTTATCAGTCAGGAATTGAGGAGATCAGATTTGCAGATAATGCTGTTATAGACACATTCTCTCCATACTCTTATGTTTCAGGATCATGGCTAGGTAACGCAATGTCATCTACAGCAGGAATGTTTTATGGATGCGACAATCTTTCTACTATCGAGATTCCTGAGAGTGTGATTATGATTGAAAATGGTGCATTTATAGGTTGGACCGGATTGAAAAATCTCAGTATTCCGGAGACGGTCAAATATATAGGGACGAATAAACTTTTCAGTGGATGTTCATCTTTGGAAAAAGTTTCATTGCCTACTTCGGTTTCGTCTGTTGGCAAAGAGATGTTTTTAGGATGTACTTGCCTTAATGAGGTTGAATTCAGAGGTGGATGTACATCGATTGGTAACGATGCATTCCAAGGTTGCATAAACTTGGAGAAGTTTGATTTTAGTATGGTAGAAGAATTTATAGGAGGATGTTTTGCAAATACTGGTTTCAAGGAAGTTAAGTTCCCGGATAGAATGACTGAGGTTCCTGGCAGTATGTTCTATGGCTGTGATTCGTTGACTAAAATTGACCTGAATAATGTAGAACGTATAGGAATAGGTGCTTTCGCTAATTGTAGTGCTTTGAAAGAAGTCGTTTTACCGAAATCAGTCAGCCGTGTGGAGCAATCTGCCTTTGATTATTGTGATAACTTAGAAGTTGTCAGGATTTTAAGTGCTGATATACAACTTGTTGATTGCTTTTCTCAATGTAATTCTCTGAAAAATATATATATAGGTAAAGACGTTGTTTCAGCATCTTCTACCGGCTTGGACTTGCATGCCGACTTTGATGGTTTTATCTTTGAGAATGGATGTATAATAGAAGAGTTCGGTTTATGTTGTGAGATGGAGCATCTTACATCAATAGACTTACCACCATCAGTAAAACGACTGTCGCCCAATGCCTTTCGGGGTTGTGTAAATTTGATAGAAATTGATGACATGCTGGAGGGAATTGAAGAAATAGGTACAGGTGCTTTTACTAACAGCGGTGTCAAGAATATAAAGATTCCAGAAGGCGTTAAAAGAATTGGTCCTCTAGCGTTTTCTAAATGTTATGAATTGATGACAATGTCCCTTCCGTCTAGTTTGGAGTATTTGGGATATGGTGTTTTTCGAACTTGTCCAAAGTTGATAAGTCATACGATAAATGGAGCGCATTTAGTGCTTGAAGGAGATGTTTCTGACAGCGGAACTTTTGATGGTTGCCAATTTGTTACAAAACTTACAATCGGCAACGATGTGCAATCGATATCTTCAGTTGATAATGGAACACTGTTATCTTCCAATATCTCTGAAATTGAATTTGAGGAGGATAGTCAGGTAAAACTTTTGACAGGAGCCATTTTTTACCGTGATTATCTAGGAACAGATACCTTAGTTGAAACGATTGAACTTCCTGATTCAATAGAGGAACTTGGTGAAAAGGTTTTTTATCACTCTAGTATATCAGAGATAAAATTGTCAAAAAATATCAAATCTATAGGTAAAATGGCCTTTGATAGCAGTGCAATCACGTCCGTATATTTTAAATCAGATGTTCCGCCACAATTGGGTAAAGATGTCTTTGGTCATGCAGGATCAAGCAAGCCTGATATTTTTGTCCCTTTGGCAAGCGTTGAAGCATACAAGGCTGCTTGGCCCCGTTACGCTGACAGAATATTCGGCTATGATTATTAGTCAGAGCCGAATATTCGATCAACTGATTACAAATATCTTTATCGTGCTCCAAGGTCAATTTCTGTGACTTTGGAGCACGCTTTTATGTCATAGATATACTTCCAGACCTGTTTGCCGTGCTTGAAGGTGGGGAAAATTGACCTTGAAGCACGACGGATTGTATTTTAAAAGAGATTCTGTTAAATTTGTGGTATCTAAATCCATTTAGTATGAAAAAACAGATATCTGCTTTTCTGACCGTCGCTTTAGCATGGTCATGTTGCGTGAATGAAGGCCCTTCTGATGACTTGAAACTATGGTATGACGAGCCGGCAGCGCAGTGGGTGGAGGCTCTTCCGATCGGAAACGGCCGACTTGGAGCAATGGTCTTCGGAGGCCCTGAGCGGGAAAGACTTCAGTTGAATGAAGAGACTGTATGGGCAGGCGAGCCTAACACCAATGCCAATCCGGATGCTCTGGAGGCTCTTCCTGAGATCCGCAGTCTGATTTTTGAAGGACGGTATGCTGAGGCTCAGAGACTGGCTGACAGATATGTGGTGTCCAACACCAACCATGGAATGCCGTATCAGCCGGTAGGGGACCTGTATATAGATTTCCCGGGACATGAGGCTTACTCCGATTATTACAGGGATCTGGACCTTTCTGATGCCGTGACCACGGCAAGATATGTTGTGGATGGCGTGGAGTATGTCCGTGAGACATTCGCTTCTCTCGCTGATAATGCCATCGTCATCAGACTGACCGCATCAAAGAAGGGAGCGCTCGACTTCACTGCATCAGTGACTTCGCCTCAGAGGTCCGAGGTGAGTGTTGAAAACGGCGACATCGTCCTCCGCGGAATAAGCACGGATCGTGAAAACCTCAAGGGAAAGGTGAAATTCACAGCCCTCGTCCGCGTATGTCCCGTAGGCGGAACTGCAACTGCAGCAGAATCAGCGATAAGCGTAGAAGATGCGGATGAGGCCGTGATCTATGTCACTGCAGCGACAAATTTCGTGAACTATAATGACATTTCTGCCGATCCGGATGCCCGCGTCGGAAAATATATCGCAGAGGTTGCGTCAAAGCCATATAAGAAACTTGCCAAGAGGCACACAGAAGCCTACAAGGCATATTTCGACCGCGTGACACTGGACCTCGGTACTACTCCGGAGGCTGCCAAGACCACAGACGAAAGAGTGCGTGATTTCGCCTCTTCAAGCGATCCTCAACTGGTGGAACTCTATTTCCAGTTCGGACGTTATCTTCTGATATCATCATCACAGCCGGGATGCCAGCCTGCAAACCTGCAGGGTATCTGGAACGACATGCTCTTCCCGCCTTGGGACAGCAAGTACACCACAAACATCAACGCCGAGATGAACTACTGGCCTGCTGAGGTGACGAATCTTTCAGAACTTCACGAACCGTTCATCACTATGGCAAAGGAAGTGTCACAGACAGGTGCCGGGACGGCAAAGACAATGTACGGCACACGCGGCTGGGTCCTGCATCACAATACAGACCTGTGGAGGATCACAGGACCTGTCGACTATGCAGCACCTGGCATATGGCCATCAGGCGGTGCATGGTTCTGCCAGCATCTCTGGATGCATTACCTGTATACCGGTGACAGGGAGTACCTCGCCGAGGTCTATCCTGTGATGAAGGGTGCTGCGGAATTCTTCCTGGACTTCATGGTCGAGGAGCCTGAACACGGATGGCTTGTAGTGGTTCCTTCAAATTCCCCTGAGAACGCCTTCCCGACAAAGGACGGATATGTCACCAATTGTGCCGGTACAACGATGGACAATCAGATGATATCAGAACTCTTCACTCATCTCATTCAGGCAGGGGATGTCCTGGGACTGGATGACGATGCGTTTGCGGATACTCTCGCTTCAGCGCGTGCAAAGATGCCGCCGATGCAGATCGGCCGTCACGGACAACTCCAGGAATGGCTTCATGACTGGGACCGTCCGGATGACCATCATCGTCATGTATCTCATCTGTATGGTCTCTATCCGGGCAATCAGATATCTCCTTTCCGCACTCCTGAACTCTTCGAGGCATGCCGCAACTCATTGGAATACAGGGGTGATGTGGCGACAGGATGGTCTATGGGATGGAAAGTCTGCCTCTGGGCACGTCTTCTTGACGGTGACAGGGCCTACAAACTCATCACAGACCAGTTGAGCCTGACCGGTACCCAGAAGTCCGATTATGCTAACTCAGGCGGTACATATCCTAATCTCTTCGATGCTCATCCTCCTTTCCAGATTGATGGCAACTTCGGCTGTACTGCCGGTATTGCCGAAATGCTCCTGCAGTGTCATGACGGAGCCCTCCATCTGCTTCCTGCCATGCCGTCAGTATGGACAGAAGGAAAGGTGACAGGCCTCAGAGCCCGAGGAGGATACGAGGTAGATATGGAATGGGCTGAAGGAAAGATGACTCAGGCGAGGATCCGTTCGGATTTGGGAGGCACCCTCCGTATACGTTCTGCACTTCCTTTGAAGTGCGCAAAAGGAACCATGACTCCCGCTGAAGGCGCTGTGTCAGTTCCTTTCTACACTGTTCCTGAAGTGCCGGCACCACTCGTGTCTCCGGACGCCGTCCTGAACGTGAAGACAGCGCCTGAAGTCTACGAATATGACCTTCAGACGCTGCCAGGAAAGGAATATTGTCTTGTTGCAATGTAATGATGACCGAATGAACAGCGTTCAGACAAATTCCGCGATTTCGGTCGACTGTGTGATCTTCGGATTTGACGGAGCCGATCTTAAGGTCCTTCTTGTCAGGAGAAGGACCTATGATCCTCTTTATCACGATATGGAACTGAAACTGCCTGGGGCGATGATCCGTGAGAACGAGACCTTGCCTCAGGCGGCTTCGCGTGTATTGGAGGCCAGTACCGGACTGAAAGGGATCTATCTGAAGCAGACTTCCATCTTTTCGGACCCATATAGAGTCGATGAGGAGGAGTTGCGTTGGATCTGTAACTATCACGGAATCGATACCGACAGGGTAGTGACCGTCGGTTACTATGCTCTGGTCAAGCTGGACAGGGGCATGCTGAGTTACACGACAGCACAAGGCGCAGAATGGAAGAATGTCGATGATGTCAAGAACCTCATCATGGACCATATGGATATCCTGTCGGATGCACTTACGGTCCTTCAGAAAGAGATACTTCTCTCGTCTATAGCGTTTCAACTTCTTCCTAAGAAATTTACTGTAAGACAGCTGCAGAATCTTCTGGAGGCTGTTTTCGGGGTGGAGATAGACAACAGGAATTTCCGCAAGAAACTTTTCTCATCCGGTATCCTCATAGAGACCGATGAGATGGAAAAACATGTGAATCATAAGCCTGCACGTCTGTATATGCTTAATAAGACAGCCTTTGCGGCCAAGGAGAAGGCCCGCAAGGTGCAGATTCTTCCGTCCTGGCTCTGAAAGGAGGTGGATATTGTATTTTTCTTTATGTGAATTAAATTTTTAATACGTTAAGTATCAAAAGAATGATGTGATACTTAGCGTATTTTTGGTACAAAGTTTTCAATCCATCGTATCTTTTATTAAATTTGCAATGATGTAAAGGATTGCATCGGATAACCACTAAAACTAACAACATGTATCTATTAGGTTACGATATCGGAAGTTCGTCTGTAAAGGCGAGCCTCGTCGACGCCCAGACTGGAAAATGTGTCAGCACGGCGTTCTATCCAAAATCTGAAGCCGCCATCATCGCTGTAAAGCCCGGCTGGGCAGAGCAGGAACCGTCTTCATGGTGGGAAAACCTCAAACTCGCAACATCGGCCATAATGTCCGAGTCGGGCGCTGACCCCAAGGACATCAAGGCTATCGGCATTTCATATCAGATGCACGGCCTCGTGTGTGTGGACAAGGACAAGAATGTCCTCAGACCTTCCATCATATGGTGCGACTCGCGCGCTGTACCATACGGACAGAAGGCTTTCGACGAACTCGGACATGAGCAGTGCCTCTCGCATCTCCTTAACTCTCCGGGCAACTTCACTGCATCGAAACTTGCATGGGTGAAGGAGAATGAGCCGGAACTCTATGCAAAGATCTATAAGATAATGCTTCCGGGCGACTATATCGCCATGAAACTGACAGGCGAGATATGCACTACCATATCAGGACTTTCTGAAGGAATGATGTGGGATTTCTCTGAGGGAAGGACCGCGAAGATGCTTCTCGACTATTACGGCATCGACGAATCCCTCATCCCGGAGATCCGTCCTACCTTCGCGGAGCAGGGCAGGGTGACTGAGGCTGCTGCTGCAGAACTCGGACTTGCTGCCGGAATCCCTGTCACCTACCGTGCAGGCGACCAGCCTAACAACGCCCTTTCTCTCAATGTCTTCAATCCTGGCGAAATTGCCTCTACAGCAGGTACTTCAGGAGTCGTTTACGGAGTACTTGGCGATGTGAATTACGACCCTAAGTCACGTGTGAACACTTTCGCACATGTCAATCATACTGCAGAACAGACCCGACTCGGCGTCCTTCTCTGCATCAACGGAACAGGTATCCTGAACTCATGGATGAAGCGCAATGTGGCGCCTGAAGGCATTTCTTATGCCGAGATGAACGACCAGGCCGCAACCGCACCGATCGGAAGTGCCGGCGTGAGCATCATGCCTTTCGGAAACGGTGCAGAGCGTATGCTCGAGAACAGGGAAGTGGGAAGTTCGATCCACGGAGTGAACTTCAATGTCCACGGAAAGGCTCATCTCCTTCGTGCAGCACAGGAGGGCATCGTCTTCTCGTTCAAGTACGGTATCGACATCATGGAGCAGATGGGCATGTCTGTAAAGAAGATCCATGCAGGTCATGCGAACATGTTCCTCAGCCCTATCTTCCGTGAGACCCTCGCAGGAGTTACCGGTGCCGTCATCGAACTTTATGACACAGACGGCTCTGTCGGTGCGGCAAAGGGTGCAGGAATCGGTGCAGGAGTCTACAAGGACAACAACGAGGCGTTCTCGACCCTTGAGAAACTCGCTGTCATCGAGCCTGCAGATACTCAGGCATATACTGACGCTTATCAGATCTGGAAGAACAGGATGGCATAACCCTCCCGTCATTCTGAGGAGCGAAGCGAC
>JAFVHZ010000148.1 GCA_017474265.1 Bacteroidales bacterium
AGCGGTATCGCTCCTGTCCTCAGACAGATGGGGGTTGTCGTGATGCTGGCCGGAAACATTGGACAGGGAGCCAAGAATGTGCTTGAGGCCCAGCGTATTGAAGTCATAAGAGGCTGCAGCGGTGACGTTGAAGAACTCGTTGCCGCATATCTGTCGGGAAAGGTCAGGGATAATGGTGAACTTTGCCGCCATCATGACTGCCATTAGAATTCAGCGATAGGATTACCTTCTGAGAACCATTGCCCTATTACGTTGACATAGTGCAGGTTATGCATGTCTGTTCCATAGTATGAAACCAGACCTTCTTCAACCAGACATCTTGCATTCTGCTTGGCTGTATCGCCGTATAGACCTGCGAGTGAGCCATAATTGCTCTGAATCTTTACTCCGGCCTCCAGGAAACTCATCAGATCTCTCTTCGAAAGATAGAAATATCGTTCCGGATGGGGAAGTAGTGGTGTGAGACCAAGAGAAACTACTTTCTTGAATTCTTCTATCGGCTTGATATCCTTTATGTCTTCAGGATTGAAGATCGGGAGTTCCATGAGTATGAACCTGTCTTCTATTGGCATCAGCCAGTTCTTTTCCAGGACTTCAGGCCATGTTTCCGGTACAAGTCGGTATTCTGCAGACATTTTCAGGTCCACATCGATTCCGCGAACATACAGAGCCTCCTGAAGGCTTTCGAATGCCGGCTTTATGGTTTCCGGCGTGTTGCGGAACTTGTTGGTTATGTGCGGCGTACAAGTGATGCGCTCGAATCCCCATTCCTTCATTGCAGAAGTCAGGGCAATCGAGTTTTCAAGGTCTGTTGCACCGTCATCAAGTCCGGGCAGAATATGGCTGTGGAAGTCAAGTTTCATTACCCGATGAATTCAATGAGTTTCTGATAAACGAGATGTACAGGCAGGCCCATGATCGTGAAGAACGATCCTTCTATCTTGCCTATGCCTATATAGCCGATCCACTCCTGAATACCATATGCGCCTGCTTTATCAAATGGTTTGAAGTTGTCGATGTAGTATTTTATCTCGTTGTCTGATAATTCTTTGAAGTGGACAATTGCAGTGTCGCTACAAGTGCTGTATGTCCTGCAGTCTCTGACGGTCACGGCTGTTATGACCTTGTGTTCCCTGCCTGAAAGGCATCTGAGCATATCCACGGCTTCTTCTCTGGAATGTGGTTTTCCCATGACTCTGTCTCCACAAAGCACGAGTGTATCTGAGGTGATGAGAATCTCGTCTTCTTCAAGCGGCCTGTGGAATCCGTACGACTTGCCCTCGGCCAGAATTTCCGGGATGTGTTCGTGAGGTGTGTCTTCGCTGTAAACCTCTTCAAAGGTATTGCCGGTATCTACTGTAAAATCAATGTCCAGACCCGCCAGAAGTTCCTTCCTGCGGGGAGAGTTGCTGCCGAGAATTATCTTTTTTCCTTTAATGTCCATCGTGTATAAGAATAGGGCCACAAAAATAGTAAATTTATGTGGCCCTGTAATGTTTAAGTCTAAGTTTAGAGTATTTTTTTCACTAATCCGAACATTCTGTATGGCATGTATCGGAAAGGGAGGTCGATCCATGTGCCTGTTGCGACTATGCTTCTGGTGTGGCTGAATGCCTCGAAGCTGTCCCTGTCATGGTAACGTCCCATTCCTGAGTTTCCGACACCGCCGAACGGAATGTTTTCATTGGCGATATGCATGATCACATCATTG
>JAFVHZ010000149.1 GCA_017474265.1 Bacteroidales bacterium
CTGGGTATCGGATGTCTCGTGTCCTGTACGTAAGTCCTTGACCATCTTGTACGGATGCAGGACATAACTGCGGATCTGCGAGCCCCACTCGATCTTCTTCTTCTGACCTTCGAGTTCGGCCTGCTTCTCCTGACGTTTCTTGAGTTCTATGTCATAGAGACGCGACTTCAGGATCCTGAGGGCATTCTGCCTGTTGTCCAACTGCGAACGTGTCTCGGTGTTCTCCACGACTATACCCGACGGGATATGTCTCACGCGGACTCCGGTCTCGACCTTGTTGACATTCTGTCCGCCGGCACCGCTGGACCTGTATGTATCCCACTCAAGGTCTCCCGGATTGATCTCGATCTCTATGCTGTCATCTACCAGAGGATAGACGAACACCGACGAGAAGGTTGTCTGACGCTTTCCCTGGGCATTGAAAGGAGATATGCGCACAAGACGGTGGACACCGCTTTCAGCCTTGAGGTATCCGAATGCATAGTCCCCTTCCACCTGCATCGTCACCGACTTGATGCCGGCATCCTCTCCTTCAAGTTCATCGGTCACAGTGACCTTATATCCGTTCCGCTCCGCCCATCTCACATACATACGCATAAGCATGGCGGACCAGTCATTTGCCTCGGTACCGCCGGCACCGGAATTGATGGTGAGCACAGCGCCAAGGTTGTCGCCTTCCTCGCCGAGCATGTTCCTGAGTTCAAGGGCCTCCAGTTCTTCCACTGCGGACCTGTATGCCTGCTCCAGTTCTTCCATCTCGGATGTCGCCGCATCATCGGACGTCCCATCCATACTTTCCTTCGCAAAGTCCAGCAGCACGTTGAGGTCCTCCACCGCACCTGAGACCTTGTCATATCCGGTCACCCAGAACTTGACCCCCGCAAGTTCCTTCAAGAACTTCTCCGCATCCTTCGGATCATCCCAGAAATCAGCTGCCAAGGTCCTTTCCTGCCTCTGAGCGACATCAGCACGCTTTTCATCAATATTTATGCATCTCCCCAGAGTCTCAACGCGCTGCTGAAGTTCCTTTATATGTTCGTTTCCTATCATCTTTAAATCATCCTGCACCGGACATGTCCGGATATTATAAATCACACAAAAATAGTCAATTTTCCCGCAGAAGCAAAAACAAATGCCTATATTTGTAGGATAGCAAAACATTCGTCATGAAATATCCGGCATCAGTAATCATAATACTAATCATGCTCCTGCACGTGACCGGAGCCGACGCACAGATCGACATCACCAGGAACGGAAAGTCCAGGACCTGCATAGTGACCGCGGACACGGAGCAGGAAACCCTTCAGGCAGCCGATCTTCTGCAGGATTTCGTCTGCAGGATCAGCGGCGCATGCCTGCCGATAACCGCAGATTTCAAAAGTAAGAAGTGCATCGTGATAGGCGGCAAGGCATCAGATGATGTGGGTGAAGACGGGTTCAGCATCGATACAAGAGAAGGAAACCTCTACATAAAAAGCGGAGGCGGCAAGGGAGCGGTCTACGGAGTCGTCACCCTGCTGGAAAAATACCTCAGAGTGTCATATTGGTCATTTGAAGACTGCGAGTATCAGGAGAATCCGGACATTGTCCTCCCTGAAATCCACCTGAAGGAAACACCGGCATTCCGTTACAGACAGAGCAGCAGTTACTGCCAGAAGGACCCCCTATATAAATTATGGTACAGGTTCGAGAGCCCGGATGAAGAATTCATCGACCGGATGTGGGTACACACGTTCAACAGAATCCTGCCTTCCGACAGGTTCGGCAAAGAGCATCCTGAATACTACTCGTTCATCAACGGCCAGCGAAGACCCGGGCACAACAGCCAATGGTGCCTTACAAGCGATGCCGTATTCGACGCCGTCGTCACACAGCTGGACTCGATATTCGCTGCCAATCCGGACATGAAGATGCTTTCGGTAAGCCAGAATGACGGCAATTTCACACAATGCACCTGTCCGGAGTGCAAGGCCCTGGAAGAATATGAGGAGGCTCCGTCAGGAAATTTCATCCATTTCCTCAACAGACTGGCAGCCCATTATCCTGACAAGGAGTTCTCGACACTCGCCTACCTCTTCACAATGAAACCGCCGAAGCATGTCAGGCCGCTGCCGAACGTCAACATAATGCTCTGCAACATCGACTGCAAACGCGAGGTCCCTCTGACTGACAACGAGTCAGGAAGGACATTCGTCGAGGCGCTCGAAGGATGGTCGGCAATTTCCGACAACATCTTCCTCTGGGACTACGGCATCAACTTCGACGGATACATGACCCCCTTCCCTAATTTCCATACGATGCAGAAGAACATGCAGTTGTACAAGGAGAACGATGTCACCATGCACTTCGCTCAGGTGAACGGTCCGAAAGGAGGAGATTTCACCGAACTCAGGTCATATATGATATCAAAACTGATGTGGGATCCATATCAGGACGCGGACTCGCTCATGACCACCTTCCTGAACGGATATTACGGAAAGGCCGGAAAACACATCCATGACTACCTGAAACTCCTTGAAGGAGCACTCCTTGCAAGCGGAAAGGACCTTTGGATCTACGACTCCGCCATTTCCCATAAGGACGGAATGCTCAGGCCGCAACTCATCAGGACCTATAACGAAATCTTCGATAAGGCGGAGGAAGCCGTGAATGACGATCCTGTAAAACTCAAGAGGGTGAGGATGTCCCGTCTGAGCCTCATGTTCTCAGAACTGGAGATAGCGAGAACCGGAGAAAGTATTGACGCTGACGAAATCCTACCGAAACTCGATCTGTTTGAACAGAGAACAAGGGAATACGGAGTCACGGCCCTGAACGAAAGAAACAACCCGCCAGCAGAATATTGCGAATTATACAGGACGAGATTCCTTCCGCAGAAAGAGAAGAGCAAGGCACTGGGCGCCAAGGTCGAATGGATTCTGCCTCCTCATGACAGATATCTCTCCATGGCCTCGGAAGCACTCACAGACGGGCTTTACGGTGGAACGACGTATGTGGAAAGTTGGGTCGGATGGGAAGGCAGAGACGCAGCATTCATACTTGATCTCGGAGAAGAAATGCAGTTTACGCGCATAGAAAGCGACTGCCTCCATCAACTCGGCGCATGGGTGCTGCTTCCGAAAGGAGGGCGATACAGCATATCCACCGATGGACAGACATACAGGGAGTTCGGTTCCTTCGCATTTGAAGAGGACCGCAACCTGATGATAAAGTTCGTCAAGGGAACGGCAGAATCCGAAACACCGGTACAGGCAAGATACATCAAGGTAGAGATCGAAGGAACCATAGACTGCCCTTACTGGCATTACGGCGTCGGCCATCCGTCATGGTTCTTTGTAGATGAGGTATCGGTATATTAAACATACGGGAAATGATAGGAATATTCGATTCTGGAGTAGGCGGCCTGTCCGTGCTCAGGGAGATAAGGAAACTTCTTCCTGAAGAGAAATACATATACTATTCGGACAACGCCCATTGTCCTTACGGAGAAAAATCCCAGGAATACATAATAGACCGGGCACGGGAGATCACCCGTTTCCTTCTCTCACAGGGAGCGGAAATCATAGTCGTGGCCTGCAACACAGCCACGGCAGCAGCGATTGCAACCCTGAGGAAGGAGTTCGACGTAAGTTTCATAGGAATGGAACCGGCGGTGAAGCCCGGAGCAGCAATCACGAAGACCGGAGTGGTCGGAGTACTTGCCACTGCAGGTACCCTGAATGCAGACAAATACCACATGACCAGAGAGAAATACTCTGAGGGGGTACGCGTCGTCGAACATATAGGTCAGGGATTCGTGGAACTGGTGGAAAGCGGCGAGACCTCTGGCTCCAGGGCCGAGCAAGTGGTCGAAGCGAGCCTTAAGCCTCTTCTGGATCAAGGGGCAGACACCATAGTCCTCGGATGCACCCACTACCCTTTCCTGTCCGACACCATCAGCAGGATTGCTTCACGACTTGTGCCTGAAAGGAAAGTCACGGTCATCGATCCTGCCCCCGCTGTCGCAAGACACCTTGCGGATGTCATGAGACAGGAAGGACTCCTTCCATGCGGAGACGGTCCCGGGACCGATTTATACTCATCAGGAGACGGATCCTTATTGAACAAACTATACAAAAAAATCATATGAACATGAAAAGACTACTTTTGACATTTGCGGCACTGGCATCTCTGTGCTTTACTTCGTATGCATTCAAGGAAAAAGAGATTACAGTCCGAAGCGAATGCATGGACAAGGACATCTACGTCACTGTCATCACCCCTGACGGCTACAGGAAGGGCAAGGCATTTCCTGTCGTGTACCTGATTCACGGCCATGGAGACGACCACACAGCATGGAAAAAGGAAGGAGTTGTAGGACGCCTTGCCGACCAGTACGGAATGGTAGTAGTCATGCCCGACGCAGTGGACAGTTGGTATTTCGACAGCCCTAAGAAACCCGAATACAAATATGAAACCTTCATGACCAAAGAACTTGTCCCATATATCGACAGCAACTACAAGACCATCAGGGACCGTAAAGGAAGGGCCATCACCGGTCAGTCGATGGGAGGCCATGGAGCAATGTACCTTGCCTTCAGACATCAGGACCTCTTCTCTTGCGTTGGAGCACTTTCAGGAGGTGTCGACATCCGCCCGTTCCCTAAGAACTGGGGTCTCGATGTCAAACTCGGTCCTATAGAAGAGTTCCCTGAAAACTGGGAGAACAATACAGTGATAAACCTCACGCATCTTCTTGAGCCGGGCTCTCTTGAAATCGTCATGGACTGCGGCACAAAGGACTTCTTCTACGGCGTCAACTGCGCACTTCACGACAAACTCCTTCAGGAAGGCATCCCACATGACTTCTACGCCCGTCCCGGCGGACACACCTGGGGATATTGGATGAACTCAATCAAATACATCTTCCTCTTCTTCAACGACCGCCTTGAAGATGCGCAAAGATAAGTTACTATCCTACAACATAATACAGAAAGTGCGTGCTCCCCTTTGGCAGCACGCACTTTTCATAACAGCGTAATATTCAAATAATTGCAATTTACATCAATACTGCTGACCAAGAACCTCGAAGAACGGTTTTCCGTCTGAGACGGTCACCTGATAGATGGTGTCATCAACCTTGTAGTATTCCTTTCCATCGCTAAGGGTGACCATGTCATAGTCTTCAGGAAGGGTTTCCACCAAGGCTCCCGCAGGAGGTACGATGGTCTTGTACTGACCGGATGCATCCTTCACATAGAAGACTCCGTCCTGGTAGAAATAGTCTGATCCTGCAGCCGCATAACTCTGGACAAGGCCGAGGCTGTTCGCCAAAGTGTACGAAGCCGTCGCGAGTTGCTGTCCCTGCGCGATCTGCGCATTCTGCTGAGCGATGAGAGCATTGTTCTGCGCAATCAATGCATTCTGCTGTGCTATATACTCATTGTTCTCATTGATCTGCGAATATGTCTGAGCGACAGTGTTGTAATACGAGATGTTCACGGCTGCCCATGCCATATCGGCAATCAGGTTCGCAGCCAGACATGTTCCGTAAGGAGGTCTGCATACTACGTAGTATGTTCCGTAAGGACGATACCATATATCATTATAGCAGTAATATGTAATGCCGTGATAGATATGCCTGATGACATGCGAAGGCAGGACTCTTACCCGATGTCCGTAGCAGTGGTCGTGTCTGCTCCAGTAATATGCCGGCCTGTCCCAGCGCATGAAGTCTCTGTCGCGAGGATGTATCCTCGGCCCATGGTGGTGGTCAGGGCGGATATGTACCGGTGGCTTCTGAGGACCGTGACCATGTCCCATCTGCGGTTTTGTCTGAGACGGTCTGTCTGACGGCTTTGAAGTCGGACGACCAGGACGTGTGATCTGTGCAGGACGGTCCTGTCCTCCCGGTTTTACGGCCGGAACCGATGGTTTCGAACCGGAAGGCTTTGAAACAGACGGTTTTGTCTGGCCCGACGGTCTGGTACCCGAAGGTCTGGTGACAGAAGGTCTGTTCTGACCTGATGGTTTTACAGATGTCGGTCTGCTCTGCGAAGGCTTCGACACCGAAGGCCTGCTCTGACTTGAAGGTCTGGTCACCGTATTGCTCGGTCTGGCAGCAGACGACGAAGGTTTCGATACCGTAGGACGGTTGCTGCTACCTGAAGACCTCACTGACGACGGCTTGGATGTAGATGAATTATTGCTGCGTGATACAGTCGACCTGTTTTCTGAACGTGAACCACTGCTTCTTCTTGTCTGGGCATCTGCATCAGACTGAAAGGCGGCAAATGTCATGCATATCAACATTGCAGCCATGAAGTTTCTGAATGATCGCATAGTCTGAGTTTTAAGAAAGATTAATAAATGTGGTATTTCTGCGACAAGGCCCGGAAAGAATCCTCATCTTTCCGCCAATAATCCTTGATATCGTCTACCTTGTACCTCTTGCTGAATTCTTTCCTAACATAATCCGTGCCACATACCTTGTCGAACAGACCGTAGCCACTGATGACTTCAAAGGCTTTCTTGTCCGGATACAGTTCCGCAACTGCCTGCATGACATTGAATTGAGTCTCAGTGATACGCGCAGCATCATAGTCTGTGAAGAAATATTGAAGTCCTTTCACCAACTGTCCTCTCAGACTTCCGGAAATAGGTTTATACCATATCGTCCTGAACGAGACGCCCGGAAGATCATAACTTTCCAGACGTGCCTTGAGGGCATCCGGATCAACCCATGTGGCACCGAAGAGTTGGAATGGAAGAGTGTAACCGATGCCTATATTCATGAATCCGTAAAGTTCACCACAGACTCCTGCAGCAGCATAGTACATCGGGGTATCCTTATATGGAATGTTCGGAGAAGGAAGGACCCATGGAAGTCCTGTATCCTCATAAAGCATGTCTCTTGTCCATCCTTCCATAGGGACAACAGTCAGGTTGCACTTCAAAGGCTCCTGGTCACCTTTCTGACCGCAATTCAAACCTTCTTCATTAATAAGCACGGCAAGTTCGCCCACTGTAAGACCGTACACATAAGGAATCCGGTATTGGCTCACGAACGAATTGAACGGTCTCTCCACGTAGCACCCTTCTATCTTGTTGCCTCCCAGAGGATTAGGGCGATCAAGGACCATCACTTCTATGCCCATTTCAGCACAGGTACGCATCACAAGTCCCAGAGTGCTTATGAAAGTATAGGACCTCACACCCACGTCCTGTATATCATACACCATGACATCTATGCCTTCCAGCATGGCCTTGGTAGGCTGACGCGTCTCTCCATAAAGGGAGTACACAGGAAGGCCTGTCGCCTCATCTACAGTGTCCGTCACCTTTCCACCCGCATAGACATCACCTCTGACACCGTGTTCCGGGCCATAAAGTGCCACCAGTTCAACTCCCGGCGCCTGATGGAGGATGTCGACAGTAGAACGCAGATTCCTGTCAACACCGCTCGGATTGGTCACAAGCCCCACACGACGTCCGACAAGGCCTTCAAAACCTCTGTCTTCCAGAACCTCTATACCGGGCTTCACAATGGTCCCGCGGCCTGAAGCGTCACATCCGCATACTGAAACAAAAGCAACACATGCTATCAGAATGAACAGTCTTTTCATAGGAATGATTTAAAGATTAACTATCTTGCCGGTAAAAAGGATGTTTTCATTAGTCCTGTCCGCAATAAAGAACACGAACGGACGGTCTACAGTCATTGTCTTGAGATCCGGATCCGGACGTACTGCGGTAAGTCCTACGACCGCAACGGTAACGGCTGCCGCCTCTGTACCGCTCTCTGTTATGTCAATGTAGCACTTCTGCGCTACCGAATCGAGCGCAAGTGGTCCCATAGCCGATATTCCCTTGAAATCAGCCGCTGCAGAGAAAGCAGTCCTGACCCCCATCTTCTTCAGAACCTCATTCAAGGACAGACCGGTTTCCAATTTCATCTTAGGCAGGCTGAACTTTACCATAGTCGGCTTCATCATACCAAGAGCGGCATTGAACGAAGACTCATTGACATATGGCATGATGGCATCTATGTCCATACCTGCAGGGGGCAACGCCACAAACATGGAATATCTGCCGCCCTGATATGGCAGTTCGATGATCTGACATCCCTGATATTCAGCATAGGAATATTTTCCCTTACGGTACATCATCTTTATATCCTTATCACCTGAAACACCATGGAATACAGACTTTCTTGTCAGGTTAGCATCGAACCTGTCAGCCCATGGAGCATTGAAGTACAATGCATTTGCAAGAACCATCTTCATCTGTGGGGAGAGGGAGGACATTATCTTTGTTATCTTGCCTTCTGTGTTTTCAGAGCACCAGTTGTTTATGGCCTGGAGAGTGGCAGGATCGGAAAAGTTCAGTGTCGTTGCCAAGGCCTCATAGTCCTTCTGGAGCAATGATACATAATGGTTCCTGACACTGAAGTCGTCGTTGATCCACACTGAGTTTGCCGACTTCACGATGACGGTATCACCTTCTGACAGTTTCTCCATCCTGAACATGCATCCGTTCAGGGCATTGTCGATCTCCGCCCTGGTCTCTCCTTCTGCTCCCTCTTCGAGCATGGACAGGGCCACACCGGCGCTGTAAGGCGAGACGACAATATTGTCTACAGGTTTCTGAGTCTGGTTCACACTCTTGAAGAAGGACAAGGCAAACCCGATTCTTGAGCCTTCCGAAGGAGGCGTCTGAGGTTCACCACAGGAGGTCAGGGTACACATGGCGGCAACAGATAGAGCCATAAGCATTGATCTTTTCATGTTTAAACGGTTTAAATCATTTCTTTCCATACTCGGGATCGACCTTGAGCAGCAAAGTCACCAGTACAGTCACCAGACAGCATATCATCACGAATCCGAAGAAATGCACATAGCCTGCGGCCTCCTGGATATAGCCTGCGACCATACCCGGAAGCATCATGCTCAAAGCCATGAATGCCGTACACAGCGAATAATGTGCCGTCTTGAATTCGCCTGTCGAAAAATATATAAGGTAGAGCATATATGCCGTGAATCCGAATCCGTAGCCGAACTGGTCAAGTGCCACACATGAACTTATCAGAAGGATGTTCTGAGGCTGGTACATTGCAAGAAGCACGAATGAAAGACACGGAAGGGTAAGACTCATGGCCATAGGCCAAAGTGACTTCTTCAATCCCCAACGTGATGCGGCGATACCGCCAAGGATGCCCCCTACGGTCAACGCTGCAACTCCCACCGTACCATAGACCAGACCTACAGTCTCTGTAGAAAGACCGAGTCCTCCCTCTGCCAGCGGATCCAGAAGGAAAGGATTCATCATCTTTACAAGAAACGCTTCAGGAAGTCTGTAAAGGAGCATGAAGGCCAAGGCTATCCATACATGTTTCTTCCGGAAGAAGGTCACGAAAGTTCTTCCGAAATCCCTGAATATACCTTTGACAGTATTTACGCCTTCACGCATATGGTCTGCGGCCGGACGCGGGAGCATGAACGTATTCCATACGGTCACTAGAGCAAGAATCGCTGCACTTACAAGAACAGTCGTCATCCACGCCTGCGGTATATCTCCGGTCTTTCTTTCCAATAAGCCCGCTATGACGACAAGCACTCCCTGACCGAAAATGGATGACAGACGGTAAAAGGTGCTTCTGATTCCCACAAAAAGAGACTGGTCACCGGGATTCAGGGCAATCATATAGAATCCGTCGGCAGCGATATCATGAGTAGCAGAGGCAAATGCCGTTATCCAGAACAGCACGAGAGTGATCATGAACAGCGAAATACCGGTATCCCCGGCAGCGATCACTTCAGGTGACGGATGCGGCAAGGTAAATGCAAGAAGGGCAAAGGCAACAGACATTATGACCTGCATGGCCATCACCCACCAGCGTTTTGTCCTGATGATGTCCACAAACGGGCTCCATAACGGCTTAATGACCCAAGGAAGATAGAGAAGACCCGTATACAAGGCCATCTCACCATTCGGCATGCCCATTCTAGTGAACATGATCACTGAGATGTTGTTTACCAGAAAATAAGGAATGCCCTCGGCAAAATACAATGTAGGGATCCACCACCACGGATTCATGCTTCTTTCCTTCATATCAGTTCGCTTCCCGGATAATAATGTTTCAAAATCTCGTCATATGCATATCCTTCAGACGCCATGACCGCCGCTCCGATCTGACAAAGGCCGACTCCGTGTCCCCATCCCTTGCCATGCAGGATGACCTTGCTCTCCGTCACTTCCGATTCAAAATCAGAACTGCGCAGATGGCTTTCCGACAGCAGACGTCTGATCTCCAGTTCCTTGCCGACGACAACAGTGCCCTCTTCACCGACAATACGCAACTTCATGATGCGCCCTGAACCGCCTCTTTCCAATGGTTCCAATGCCGTCAGACGTCCTATTCTGATTCCGCTTTTCCGTTCTATCATCTCCGACAGGCAGTCCCTGTCATATTCAACAGTCCATCTATAGAAGTCCACGGTCTCGCGGTCGTAGTCGTTGAGGACCTGGGCAAGTATATCCTTGTCTTCCGTATCGCAGAACGATTTCCCGTGAGGGTCGTGTCCCGGAGTATCCGGAATCGCCTGAAGGTAGGGCTTGTCCTCATCTTCCCAGCATGTACAGTATCTCTCCATGACCCCTCCGCAGCACTTCGAGAACCTGGTGTCGCACAGTTCCCCTTCATATGAAAGAGTCTGTCCCCATGTGGAATCTATCACCTTGCGTACGGTTTTTCCTACGGCTCGTGTAAGTCCCTGATAACGCTGGCAATGATCATCCGCACATACGTCGAAGAGCCTGTGGTCCTGATGATCGTACCATTTCACATATTCATGCCTGTCGGAAACCTCCTCCTTGTGCATGCATCTGTCGAGGTCCAGCATGAGGGAAGGAAGGTCGTGCACCCCTTCAGGGACAGTCGGACGGCAGACTTTCCGCGCTGACGACACCATGGACATCACCCATGAACGGGAAATGACGGCATGGGCCTTCAGGAACTCTTCCGATGCCGAGGCACTCATTTCCGAAGATATCACACTGAGAAGATAGTCCTCCACACCTATGATGTTTATGGCGGTGAGCCTGTCCCTGTCGACGATTATCTTCAGAGAACCTGCAAACTTCTGCGTCTCCTGTCGCTCCCAATGGAAATTGACACCGATAGTCACTCCATGGAGGACAAAAGAGGGTTCTGCAAACATCGTGGAAAGGGTCTGAGCCTCGAAATACAGTTCATCATACAGGGCACCGTCATATTCTATCTTGCCTTCCTTCAGAACCGCCTTTCTTGGGCCGGCACCGTCCGAAAGTATCTCGAATTCAATCTCCTTCGCGGACATTATTCCCACATGAAGTTCCGGCTGCGTACGGTTAAGGCGGCGGAGAATCTTCTCTTCCTCGTCCTTGCTTAAAGACACTTCAGAAATCATTTCATTCAGAAGGTTCTCGTCAAGTTTCTCGTATTCGGCCTCCACAGGGACGATGAACACACCTCCCATATCTGCGCATCCGGGACTCATGGTGAGGTGGTCCGGTCCGTCACTGAAATAGTGATGTGAACGATGGCATCTGCGGAATATCACGATCGACCTGAAACCATTAGGAGTCCTGTATGTAAAAAGATTGAATAGAGGTTCATCATCCCCTTCCGGGACATCCGCACAGTCCAGCAGACGGTAGAACATCTTTGCGGCAGACTTGGATGTCTCCGAATCGATTACAAACACTCCTGTCGTGAATCTCCTGTAGTGATACAGAGCGGCGTCCCTGACGGAAGTGACATAATCAAGTACGGTCTGAGAGGTCATCTCCGGTCCGTCAATCATGCTGTCTATATCGTTACGCAGAGGTATCAGTCCTTGCGGAGCCGCCTGAAAGTGATGATGGTCCGGTGCAGAAGCGCCGCTTCTCGGTCCGTTGTAGAAGAAGGTAAATCCGTCATATTTCGCTGCAAGATCGAGCATGTCCACATAACGCTTTCTGATAGACTGGTCGACATGCTTGTCCGCTGCAATCACGAGATGGTCCGGAAATATCGGATAAGGATTCACCAGAATATGATACTTCTTTCCTTTGCGACCTTCGAACTTGAGCATGATCTGCTCGTTCGGACGGTTTTCACGGCAAAGGAAACATTTCCTTTTCGCGATGTCAGCCTTGGTGAGTCTTGCTGCCGACGAGATCATGCGGGCGGGATTGAACTGAAGCCTTACCGTCAGGCCACCGGCATCCAACTCCCTTACCCTGACGTTCTTCAGAGCACGGAAGTTATCGCAGGCCAAAGGCCACCTCGACAACTGGTCTCCGACGAACTTCTCTATCTTTCTGTTGCTGTTCATGGACATCATCTGGAATTTCTTCTGTTATATGCGATCCTGGCCTCGAGTTCCCATGTCCTGATGCGGTCCTTGTACAGATTGTTGGCATTCACCTTCTCCACATCCAGGGCGGCATCCGAATTGCCTTCCCACCTTCTGCAGCAGTAGAGGACATCATATATGCGTCCGATGCGGTATTCACGGCTGATTCGCAGCCCCATGGCATAGTCCTCGCCATAACTTGTATTCGGCAGATTGATCTTCCTGAACAGAGATGTCCGGAAGGCCCTTGGTGCGCCCAGTCCGTTGATCCTCAAGGCATTGTTCCTGCCGTTGTCTTCCGTCCACTCACGGTGGTCAATGATTCCCGGAGGTATCGGATTCATGCTGAAATCCGTCATCTGATATGTGCCTACGACCATGGCGCATTTCTGAGCCTGGAAAGCATCCACGATCTTCTTCAATGTGTCCGGTCCGCTATATACATCATCACTGTCAAGTTGTACGGCGAATTCACCGCATGACGGATGATGGACGGCCAGGTTCCAGCATCCCCCTATTCCCAGGTCATGCTTCGCAGGGACCAGATGAATCAGGCGCGGGTCTTCTGCGGCGAGGCCTTCCAGCAGAGCCGTAGTGCCGTCTGTGGAATGGTTGTCCACGACTATCACATTGAACGGGAAGTCACATTCCTGACCCAAGGCGCTCATGACAGCATCCTTTACGGTCCTTATCCTGTTGAATACTGGTATCACCACTGTTGCCACGACAGGAAAAGTGTGGGTGCCATCTTCCGCCACTTCCTTGAAATCCGGCTCCAGAAAGGCTCCGATGCGCTTGAGGTGCTCTGTGCAGATTTCTTCCATCTCTATCTGGACAGCCCTGTTCTTCGGATCCACATAGTCGAACTGTTTCTCTCCAGAAAGCCTGAGATCCTTCTCTATTTCGGAATAAAGGTATTCATTGACATGCACAATCTTCTTCATCCTCAGACGGAGGTCGTACAGAGCGCCCCACTGACGGTCAGTCTCCATGGCACGAACGGCTCTGCGGAACGACGAGGTCCTGAACACGAGCACACTTCCGAAATCAAAATCATCCCTCAACGCCCCTTTCTGACAATCTATCAGAGGATGTCTGCGCTTTTCCACACTTCCGTCTGCTTTGGTCATTACCTTATAATGATCAGAATACAGCATATCCGCCCCGGCATCCTCAGCGATTGAGAGGAATCGGTCGAGAGCGAACATACCCATCTCGAGAGGACTGTCTTTCGTATATATGAGAATGTATTTCCCGGAAGCAGCCTCGACAATGCTCCTGAGGGTATCGGTACTGCGAAGTGAGACTCCATGAAGCATCGTTACACCGGAAAAGGAATCGCTCCTGCTGAATGATTCCACTGTCACTTCGATGTCCGTGCCGGACATGGAAGGCATAAAGCACTCTATGTTAGCCATATCAATGATTTTACAACAATGCAAGAAGAGATTTGCGGATCATATGGAACTCTGATTCGAAATTAGGGGTGAAGATGCCCTGTCCTATGCCGGCATCTATATCTGCAAGTTCCCACCACCTTCCTTCATCCACTTCATCAAGATCAGGATGGAGGTCAAAACTGCCGACAGCGGCAAAGACGTTGACCATTTCCTTTTCGATTTCAGACTCGAACAGATAGGTCTCGAGATGGATCGGATTGAATTCGATGAATCCAAGTTCCTCCGACGCCTCACGGTATACCGCCTCGATGATTCCCTCGCCATATGAGACATGTCCTCCAACCGCCGTGTCCCATTTACCCGGCTGTATGTCCTTCTTCATCGAGCGTTTCTGAAGATATATCCTGCTGAAACGGTCTATGATATGGATATGTATGACAGGATGCAGGGGTTTCGCTCCGCTATGGCAATACCTTCGGGTAGAGCGTCCCACCACGAGTCCGTTAGGCTCCACGATCGGGAACCATTCGCTTGCCGCGGCCCGCTCCACCGATGTATCAGCCGTAGGAGCCGGCACTATGGGAGCGATATCGTATGGGTAAATAAGTTCCACTTAGAAAATGATTTCTGTACAGAATGCCGATGTTTCGCCAAGTCTACCTTCCACAAAGACATGGAGTCCGTCAGCCGTCTCCACGACAGTACGATACAACGAAACGGTTTCCATCGGCTTTATCTCGTGATTGAAGTTGATTGTAAATGATTTAACGGCACGCGAAGATGCGATTTCGTAGTCCACCGCGTCCATGGCCCACTGCATGTACATGGCATTGTTGGCATGTCCGTTGGTATCGACATCGGAATAGGCTACCTTATGGTCGGACACAAACTCCACCTCTACATCTTTGGGCATCTGCACCTTATCAGCGGGAGTCTCAATCACATTCTCGGAACATGTAGTACCTTCTTCCATAAGTTTAGGATCACGGACAAGTCTTCTTGTCTCAAGGTTCATCACAAGCCATGATGTCGTTGCCTTTACCTTTGGATTTCCGGAGGCATCGGTAAGAATGAAATCCCTGAGGAAGAAAAGACGGTCAAGTCCTTTATGCCAGGTGGTCAGCGTGATCTTATCCCTCCACAGTGGGGTATCGATAAACTCGACATGAACCCGAGAGAGTATCCACGCGGTATTTGACGCTATGAGGTCATCATATCCGAATCCGAGATAAACCGCATGCCGTCCTGCCGCCTCCTGAGCAAGATTCATGAATGACGCGGGTTTCAGGCGCCAGGCAGCGTCAGTATCATAGCACGCTATTGTATGGTCTTCTGTATATTTAAGCATTTTATCATCTGTTAAGAATCTCCAGTTCCTCCGCACTATACAGGAATCTGTCTATCCATTCAGGGCAAAGTCGGCCGACCACTGCATATGCAATGAAAAGCACAAGAACCACCGCAAGTATCACGATGCACACCTTCATGAAGGTCCTGCCTGATTTCTTCTCCGGAACGGCCACCTGTTCTGGTTCAGGTTCTGGCTCCGGTTCTGGAACTGGAGTCGGGTCTGGTTCTGAAACTGGAGTCGGGTCTGGTTCTGAAACTGGAGTAGGTTCAGGCACCGGGTCCGGTACGGGATCGGGGTCTGGAACTGGTTCGGGTACGGGTGCAGGTGCAGGCTCGGAAACCGGTTCTGGAATCGTCTCTGGCTCTGGAACAGGTTCCGGTTCAGGGACTGGTACTGGTTCAGGGACTGGCTCAGGCTCTTTAACCAGGGCTTTCAGTTCGGCAACCGCCACCTTCACCTCCTGAGGAGTCTCCTGATGCGTCTTCAGAGAAATAGGTTCCAGACCGAATCCTGCAGGATATATGTCCAGATCTTCATTAGCCACGAAGAAGATGTTGTTCTCCTTGGTAGCCCTCAACCGTCCGAGTCCTGGAAATACAACTGTCTTACGAGTCAGAAGCAAAGTCTTCAGTTCCGCGACAAAATCCTTGATGATCCTGTCAGCGACATCCTTGTCCACATCATTAGACCTTGCATAGAAATCGGAAAGAGCGTCGCCTTCATCCGGACGCGCTCTGAAATAAAGCCGTCTGTATGGTGGATTGATGGTATAGCCTCTATCGGAAAAAGTCGCCGGCACCACCTCAGCAACAAAACAGCCGAGTCCGGGCAACACAACCCTATCCTCATCAAGAATAAGTTCCTTGACCATTTTTGACAACAGATCTATATCCATAAGAATCTAAGTTTTAAGCCCGAAGGCCGGTTAGTACCGATAGAAACACAAATGTACGCAAAAAATCGCTTATTCCGTCAAAAATGAAAAAAGTGTGAGTTTTTTGTAAAATTTTTGCAAAAAAGTTTGGAGGTAAAGAAAAAATGCCTACCTTTGCAATCCCAAACGAAAAGAAAACGTTTGAGAAACAAAATTCCCGAATAGCTCAGTTGGTTAGAGCATCTGACTGTTAATCAGAGGGTCCTTGGTTCAAGTCCAAGTTCGGGAGCAAGAGAGGACAAATCATCAGAAATGACGGTTTGTCCTTTTGCTTTATCTTTATAACCCATTGATTTCAAATCAAATACAAACAGAAACTCATTCTTGGAGAGAGGTTCAATATCATCATTTTCCTTGTCGTAAACCAAACCGTCGGGAAATATCAGGTTCTGAATCCGTTTCTTATTACCAAGATTTCCTAATTGCCATAATTTCAGCATATTATCTTTCAATTCCAAGCCAAAAGACACATAATCCGAGAGGTTCAATATGGATTTATCCCGTTCCTCCAACTCACGCAGGATTTCATCTCTTTCCGCCTCAACTTTCGCCAACTGTTTACTGCAAATTTCCCTAACCTTTGCATCAGGAGCCGTTGCAAGATTATATTCTATCTGCTCAACTTCAGTCTTCTTCTTGGTCAGATTCGCTCTTATCAACTTGACTTCCTCCATTCCATTATGATTCAGAATCGGGAAAGCCCTCTCCAACTGCCTCCTCAATACATTCTCACAAGACTCCGGCAATGAGACACCATCCAACCAATCTTCAAACTTTTGGTTTACCTTCTTGGTAGAAGCATTGCACTTGCAGTCCTTACGGCTACACACATAATAGCCAACATCACGCCCATACCTCTTTCTCATCTTGGTACTCAATGATGCGGTAAGATTATGACCGCATACCGGACACCTTATCGACCCAAGAAGCGGGGCATATTCCTTTTCTATCTTGACCTCATAACCCCTGTTATGACTCTTGGCTAATCTGCCATTGATTTTCAGAAAGTCTTCCAAAGAAACCAACGGTTCATGAGGGCCCTTGACCACATCGCCCTCCAAGAAATTATGCGAGAAATATCCGGCATAGAAGATATTACCAAAAATATTTGACCAATTTTGCTTACTTAGATTAAGTCCCATAGCAATCATTCTACCCCTCACCTCCTCATTAGTAAGATTCTCATCCGCCTTCATACGAAACGCCTTCTGAATCAAGCGTCCTTCCCCATTTACAGTGATAGTCTGAGCACTTTTTGTAGTCTTCATATCATAACCTCTCGGAGGCATCTGAATCCATCTGCCACTCCTCAATGCCTTTGCTCCGTTGTCCTTTACCGCCTGTGCCTTTTCTCGATTCTGATACTTTGCACTCAGCAATTCCATACCTTGGATATACTCTCCACTGGCTGTCCTCGCATCATACGAAGAAATAGCGGAAAATACAGTTATCTCCCTTTTCTTCAACTCTTCGATAACATCAAACGACCCGTTCCTTGAAAAGCGACTAGTACTATATACAATGACCGCATCTATCCTGTTTCTCTTATCCCTGACAAACTTCAACATCTCTTTGAAGCGTTTTCTATTTATGTCAGTCTTTGCAGATTCATGTTCTCCCTCAAAGCATCTCACTACTTCATAATTATGTCGCTTTGCCCATTCGTAACAACACTCAATCTGTGTTTCAGGCGAGAACCCGTCCTCCTGCCTCTTACTGCTCACACGCTGATATATTACGGCTCTACCGCCATTTTTCAGGGTTGTTTTCTTACCCTTGCCAAATCCTTTAATCAGGTCCATATCAATTTCTGCCATACTCACTCAAATTTTCATATACCATTATTGCATACATGGCGAGAAAA
The DNA here is from genome assembly GCA_017474265.1 of Bacteroidales bacterium. Lineage (GTDB taxonomy): Bacteria > Bacteroidota > Bacteroidia > Bacteroidales > UBA932 > Cryptobacteroides. Next base: position 17,906 of record JAFVHZ010000149.1, read on the forward strand.
TCAGCAAACTCACTCGCCTGTTTATCTGTCAGTCCTTCAAATCCCTTGAAATTTCTAATTTCATCTATCGAGAATCTTATATTATCCAAATCACACTACCGTGTTATCATGGTGCATGATGCACCTTATTCGCCTTTCTGCTCTCCGGCTCGCACTGAGGGAGACTGTTGTACGCAAGGACGGCTCTGCCCTTTCCCTTGACGGGAACTTTCCTGATATGTCTGTTTCGTGATTTTGGAGTGCCTATCTCTCCATGTGAATTTTGCAGGCTTATTATAGATGAAGCTTTCCAAAGGTAGCCTCTGACCTGATTTCGAGGTAAAGATATGGATGTGATTTGGATTTACCAAAAAAATCTGCTTCTGTCATTTCGAGCGAAGTCGAGAAATCTC
>JAFVHZ010000150.1 GCA_017474265.1 Bacteroidales bacterium
GCTCCGACGTTATTTTTTCCAACGCTTTTAAACGTTAACGCGTCAAAAATCGCCGAGCGCGTCCCCGCCGTCGCGTCCAATTTTCAAAAAAATGAAAAGTCGGTCAAATCCGCTCGACGTTCGCCGCGCCATATATAATTTTAGCGCTTTGTCAAGCGCCTACCAGCCAACTATAAAAGCAAAAACGCGAAAAAAAAAGAAAAAGCAAAAAATTTTGAAAAATTTGACGGTTGTTCTTATTTTAACGCAACAACCGCCCGCGCCGCGTCGATTATTACCAACGACGGAGCGTCCCGAACGCGCCGATTTTTCCGGTCGCGCCGGTTTCCTCAACCTGCGCTCGCGTTCCTCGCCGCTCCCAAACTTCCGCTTTCCCCTTTTTGCCCCCCCTTCCCAAACGCCCCGTTTTACGTCGCTCATGTCCGCGCCCGTTCGTTTTTTGCCCCTCGTCGACACGCACGCCCACCTGAACTTGGACGCTTTCGCCGCCGACCTCGACGCCGTCGTCGCTCGTTCGCGTTCGGGTCGTTTTCCGGAAATCCGCGGACGCCGGGTCGAAGACGCGCTTTTTCGCCCGTTCGTCGCGGCGGCGGTTTGTCCGGCGGTCGACCTCGAAACGTCGTTGCGCTCGCTCGAACTGTCGCGCCAATTCGACGTTCTTTACGCGGCGGTCGGAATTCACCCGAATCACGCCGCGCTCGCGGCATGACCGCAGCGCTGCCTGCTGCTGCCTTGTTGCGCTTCTTGATACTTTCTTCTGTCATAGTGAGCAACCTTACTGCATCCGCCCTTTGTGTGGGGTCCTCGTTATACCTGCGGTCATACCAGTCCTGATTCTTTTGTTTTTGCTCCTCAATGTTCTGCTTGACCTTCTTTGCTGATTTGGCCGCAGAAATGCCGCCCCAGATCGCTCCGGCGGCCTGCATGCCTGCACCGATGATTGAACCTATCATGCTGTCAATGAGTTTAATGTTAATACTTAAAATCCTGCGACCAATTTAGGCGGTTATCTTCGCAGTATCTTTTTAAGTATTAACGCATGAAAGGGAAAAAGACAGGGGGACGACAGAAGGGAACTCCCAATAAGATTACTGCTGATACAAAGACTGCAATAGCCGAACTGTTGCAGAACTACGCCACGTCTGGTGATATGGAAAAGGACTTCAAGGCAATCAAGTCCGCAAAGGATAGGTTATATGTCGCAGAGAAATTTGCTCAATACATCATACCGAAGCAGCAGGCTATCACGGCAGACATAGATGTTAATGAACACGAGCAGACGATTGAGCAGAGATTGGAAGAGTTGTCAAAGGATCCAGACGACGAATAATCTATTTTCATCTGTTTTAGACCATGAAAAACGAAAGAGCCTTACGATGATTCGCGAGGCTCTTTCTGTACATTTATGTACAAGTCATGCAGAATAAGGAGGAAAATCTGTGCTTATTCTGTACATTTTTGTACAAATAAGCGGATATCGGTGTTTCGGGCGTGCTTATTTTGTCAGAAACCTTTACCTTTTGTCCTCTCATGGACAGACACCTGATTTTTGTCGAGATTTTCAATTTTGAATTGGACGGCTGATCTTACGGGGACATCATCGGGAATAAACTGCACGAGGGCTTTTATTATCTGCTCTACATTATCAAATCCGATGTCTTGAATCTCTCCGAGTTTTTGTCCTTTGAAGTAGGCAGTTCCTCTCATCATGTACTTTGCGGAGAAGCGTTGCAGTTCTGTTGGCTCTTTGGTTACGTTTTCAGGCTTGGTCATATTTGCCCTGTGCGACTTGGCATCAGAGAAGAAGATCAGGTCAATTACTTTCTCGTTCAGTTTCCAAGCCGGCTCAAAGTTCAGTTTCAGGTAACCTCTTGTTATTGTGTGGCCGGCAGCGTGATTCATACCGAATGCCACATCTGATATTGAGGCGCCGCAGTCGTTCTGGGCCACCGTTCCCCATGTGTGCCGGAAGGTATAGACGCAGTACTGGCTGTCCTTTGGAATGCCCATGCTGTCACATATCTTTTTCAGTCCGCTGTTTATGTTTGCGCTGAAACTATCGGATGTGGTATATCTCGCATGGAAGTTGAACAGGTATTCATCATCAGCCTGTGCCTGGTACTTGCGGAAGAGAGGTTCAATGATCGGCGGCACTCTCATTTCCATATAGGCCTTATCTGCCCTGAACTTTTTTGTCTTGGCGCGGAAGTAATGTATTATGCCGTGGTGGTAGTCTGCCTTCTTGAGGTTGTAGAGGTCAGCCGTGTTTATTCCCCCGAGACAAAGCACCATCTTCACGACATCCTTTGCAAGTTCCGGCAGGGGAGAGATGAATTTGCTTTCCGGCAGGGGAGCGGAGAAGAATTCCCTGCACTCTTCCGGGGTGATCGCAAGTTTCTCCGTCGGGTCGCTCTTCGGGATTTCCACCTTAAGCCACGGGTTGAACTTGATTCTGATCAGATTGTTTTCCTCGTCGTTTAGTTCCTTGTATGCGGCCTTGAATATCTGCCTGACGCAGACGGGGTACATTTCCTTTGCTCTCTTCGTGTGCTCAAGGGATTTTATCCACTGGTTGAGAAAAACGGATGTGAGCGCAGAGAACATGACCTTTGTTGTACCGGCATAGAGTTCGAGGCTTTCAACTGCATGGCGGTAGTTCTGTGAAGTTCTCTCCTGCCCGTTGTTGAACATGTTGGCGATATGCTTCCGGGCATACTCGCTGAAACAGACATCCTCATCTTCGTTTTTCAGAAACTGGGCGATCTGCAGAGCGGTCCACCGGCTCGCGTCCTTGCGGTTGAGCCTGTCCATATATTCGATGATCTTTCTGTTGAGTTCCTGCGTTATGTACGGGTCGCGGATTTCTTTTGTCTTGCCGAGGTGGGAATCATGCACCATCTTATCCGTCTTTATGTACGCGACGGCTCCGTTGTGGATTACCCTGATATAGACCGGCCAGAAGTTGTCTTTGCGTTTCTTCTGAACGCTGATAGCAAGTGTTGTCATGTCTTTTATATTTTTATAGTTTTATATAAATTTCTCTAAACCCACTCTAAATGAAACCTGCGCTTGCTCTCAGTATTCGTTTAGAGCAACCCGTTAATTCTGCACGAAAAGTGTGTCAGACCTAACGCAAAAGAAAAGGCGGTAAAGCCCTGATTTGTAGAACTTTACCGCCTAATCTATTGATATTCAGCATTTTACTTTGTCGCTTTAATCGCGGCCTGTGCAGCAGCAAGACGTGCGATTGGAACGCGGAATGGAGAGCATGACACGTAGTTGAGACCGATCTTGTAGCAGAACTCAACTGATGCAGGATCACCACCGTGCTCACC
>JAFVHZ010000151.1 GCA_017474265.1 Bacteroidales bacterium
GGCTCTGCCCCTATTATACCCCGCGGCCTTTGGCCGTTCGTTCGTTCCGAACACGGCGTCGGCCGTCGCTCTGACGAGCGAAGGAGATGCTGTAAAGGGATTTACTTCATATAATTATACAATAAAATAATAAGGTCAAGACCTTAAAGTATGTTGTTAATAATTAGCCACTTATGTTAAATCGCCTGCGGCAAATGGAGCATGCGATTTAGTTTATGTGTCTGGTTATCATCGTTTTATCTGTCCGGGGCCTTAAAGTGCTGCGGCGAGGTCGGCGATGAGGTCGTCTATGTTCTCTATGCCGACGGAGAGGCGGAGCATGTTAGGATACACTCCTGCAGCCACCTGTTCTGCCGGACTCAACTGCGAATGGGTTGTCGAGGCCGGATGGACGATGAGGGATTTCGCATCGCCGACACTGCCGACATGGAGTATGAGTTCCAGACGGGTCACCAGGGCCGCCGCTGCCTCGAATCCTCCCTTCACGCGGAAGGTCAGGACTCCACCGAAGCCGTGCTTGAGGTATTTGCATCCGAGTCCGTGGTACGGATTGCTCTTCAGACCCGGGTAGTTCACGCTCTCGACTGCCGGATGCTTCTCGAGGAATTCCGCCACGGCAAGGGTGTTCTCGCAGCATCTCTCAGCCCTCAATGAAAGGGTCTCAAGTCCCTGAAGCATCAGGAATGAATTGAAAGGCGATGCTGCAGGGCCTATGTTGCGCAGACCGTCGACGCGGACGCGTCCGGCAAATGCTGCAGGACCGAAGACATCCTTATATACAAGACCATGGTAACTTTCGGATGGTGCCGCAAGGAGGGGATATTTCTCCGGTGTCCATTCGAAGTTGCCGCCGTCTACCACAACGCCGCCGAGTGATGTTCCGTGACCGCATATCCATTTCGTCGCTGAATGGATGGATACGTTTGCTCCCCATTCGAACGGACGGAAGAGATAACCTCCCATTCCGAAGGTGTTGTCCACCATCACGCAGACGCCCTTGCGCCGTGCCATTTCCACGATAGGCTCGTAGTCCGGAATGTTGAAGGCCGGATTGCCGAGGTTTTCCAGATAGATGGCCTTGGTCCTGCCGTCAACAAGAGGTTCCAGGTCCTCGACGCGGTCGCTTGCCGCGAATCTCACTTCGATGCCCATGTCGCGGAGGGTTATGGCGAACATGGTGAAGGTACCTCCGTAGAGGAACGGCTGTGCGACGATGTTGTCTCCGGGACCGCAGATGTTGGTGATCGAAAGGAATACTGCCGACTGGCCGGATGCAGTAGAAACCGCAGCAACACCGCCTTCCAGTGCCGCCATACGCTTTTCAAACACCTCGTTGGTAGTGTTGGTGATGCGGGTGTATATGTTGCCCGGACGCTTCAGTTCAAAGAGTTCCGCGCCATATTCCATGCTGTCGAATGTATAGGCAGTACTCTGGTAGATAGGAACAGCCGTTCCTTTTGATACAGGGTCTATCTCCTGTCCAGCTCTAACCTGCAAGGTCTCGAATCTGTAGTTTTTCTTTTCCATATCAATTACTCTCTTGGTCATCCGGTCTGTCCGTGAACTGAAAAACCGTGGCCGCCCATGGCCCCGTGAATGGGAGGGGCCCGCGCTGAAAGCGTGGGAGGGATTCAGTTTTTCAGTTCATGGACAGACCGGAATGTTACATGATAATGTCATTCAAAACACCGGAAGCAGTCTGGTATGCGCCTGCGCCGGCTCCCTGGATCACTAATGGTGACGGATAGAAGTCTGTCTGGATCAGGGCGGCGTTGTCTGTGCCGCAGAGATTGTACAGAGGATGCTCGGCAGATATGCTCTCCAGGCCGATCTTGGCTCTGTATCCGAAAGGCGATGCCTCGTCCTTCACGAGGGAGGCGATGAACCTTTGTCTGAGTCCCTTGGATGCCGCCTCGTTGTAGCGTGCTGCGAACATGTCCTCATTCTCTGCAAGTTTTGCGTAGAATGCATCGACATCTCCCTCGAAGAATTCTGCAGGAAGGATAGGGGATATGTCCACATCCTTTTCGTCTATGCCCACTCCGGCCTCACGCGAAAGGATGAGAAGTTTGCGGAGAACGTCTCTTCCGCTGAGGTCGAGACGTGGGTCCGGCTCTGTGTATCCGGCGTCCTGTGCCCTCTTTACGACTTCCGCGAATGTTCCGCCCTCTCCACCTGCATAATTGCTGAATATGTAGTTGAGGGTGCCGCTGAGGACTGCCTCGATGCGGATGATCTCATCGCCGCTGTGTACGCTTCTGGATATGGATTCAAGGATAGGGAGTGCCGCTCCGACCGTGGTCTCATATCGGAGGGTCGCACCGATCTCGATGGCAGCCTCCTTCAGCGCCGCATACTGCTTGTATGGAGATGAGAAGGTGATCTTGTTGCATGCCACCACGGAATAGCCTCTCTTGAAGAGGTTCATGTACTTGAAGGCGATGTCTGCCGATGCCGTACAGTCTACGAATACGGAATTTTCAAGCGACAGTCCTGCGAGTTGTGTGAAATATGCCTCGTCTGCCGAACTTATGCCGTTGTTCAGTTGTTCCTGTATGTCGCAAAGGTCCAGTCCATGCTTGTTGATGATGAATTTCCTGCTGTTTGACAGACCACATACATGCAGGCGCCTTCCTGTGCGTGCCGTAATCTTTTCCCTGTTCTTGGCGATGATGTCCACCAGCGCCTTTCCTACCACTCCGTATCCTGCTATGAAGAGGTTGATGTCCTTTCCGCTCCTCTTGTCGAAGAACTCGTTGTGGATGGTCCTGATGGATGCTTCAGCATCTTCGGACGAGATGATGACAGATATGTTCCTTTCGGACGAGCCTTGTGCTGTGGCACGTACCGGGATGCTGTTGCGACCCAGGGCAGCGAGCATGCGTCCTGTGGCTCCGGTCTGGTTGAGCACGTCGTCACCGACCAGGCAGACGATCGAGAATCCCTTCTCCACCTTCAGAGGATTGAGTTTGCCGAGGGAAATCTCATATGCGAAACATCTGTCGGCAGCCTCACGTGCCTTCTCTGCGTCCTTCTCGGAAACTGCGATGCACATGGTGTGGACTGACGATGCCTGAGTGATGAGGATTATGTTGATGTCGTTCTGGCTGAGGGTCTCGAACAGGCGGCTCGAGAATCCCGGAATGCCGACCATGCCGCTTCCTTCAAGAGACAGAAGGGCGATGTTGTCGGAGTTGGATATTCCTATGAGTTTGTCCTTGCTGCGTGGCGGGTTCTTCTCTATCAGCGTGCCATGCGCCTCAGGGTCGAAGGTGTTCTTTACGTAGATAGGGATGCCTTCGGCTACGACAGGCTGGATTGTCGGAGGATAGATGACCTTTGCTCCGAAGTGTGAGAGTTCGAGGGCGGCCTTGTATGATATGTTGCTGATAGTGCGGGCTGTAGGGACGACCTTCGGGTTTGAGGTCATCATGCCCGGAACGTCTGTCCAGATCTCAAGTATGCGGGCCTTGCAGCCGACGGCGAACAGGGCTGCAGTGTAGTCAGAGCCTCCGCGTCCGAGTGTGGTGGTGCGGCCCTGCTTGTCAGATGCTATGAAACCGGGAACGACGAAGAGTTGCGTGATGGAGTTGCTTTCCACCATTTCGTTCACTCTGTAGTATGTCTTCTGTACATCTACGATGTTCTTGTCACCCTTTGCCACAGTGCGTACTATCTGGCGTGAATCGACCCATTTGGTCGCGATACCGATAGTCGCAAGTTTGGTCGCCAGGATTTTTGTCGACCAGAGTTCTCCGAATGACTGGATGGCATCGAGGCTTGCGGGCGATAGTTCACCAAGAAGGAATACTCCCTGCGCGATGCTCCTCAAGGAGTCGAAAAGGGCGTCGCAGACCTCCAGAGAATCGTTCTGCTTCTCGATCGGCAGGATCTCCGTGATTATGTCATGATGCTTTTTCTGAAGACCGTCGATGAGTCCCTTGTAGGCTTCGTCGCGCTCTGAGGCCAGGTTTCCTATCCTGATCAGGGTGTCGGTGCATCCGCTGATGGCAGATGAAACCAGAATGGTCCTGTCGCGGTCCACTGCCTTAGTGACGATGTCGACCACCTTTGACATGTTTGTGGCATCGGCAACTGATGTGCCTCCGAATTTCAATACCTGCATATTATTAACTTTATCTCTTTATTCAATGTCGTTTGATGTCGGTGCTTCTTTCGATGGCGTAGATCCTAGGCAAGCAGCGGGGCGATGATCTCCGTCAACTGGTCGTTCTCGAGGAGGAAACCGTCGTGTCCGAACTTCGACGTGATCTCGAAATACCGTGCGCCCGGCACCGCCTTGGCCAGGAATTTCTGTTCCTCTACCGGGAAGAGACGGTCGCTGTCTATGCCGATGACGGTGCAGTCCGCCTTGACTCCTGAGAGAGCGGCCTCCACTCCGCCCCGGCCTCTGCCGACGTTGTTGCTGTTGACCGAGTCGCTGAGGTAGTAGTATGAGTACGCATCGAATCTGTCGGAAAGTTTCTTGCCCTGATATCTCTGATATGAGCCGGCTCTGTCTGCAAAAAGGCAGTCCTCGTCTGTCTCGAACTGGGTGGCATTATATCCTTCGTAACTTCTGTAGGAAATCAGTGCGATGCTTCGTGCGCATCTCAGTCCTGCCTCGCCGCCCTTGAGGCTTGCACATTCGCGGAAGGTCGGATCTGCTTCAAGAGCGAGTCTCTGAGATTCTTCCCATGCTGTCAGCCAAGGGGTTACGCGGGCTCCGCAGGCAATGAAGACAGCCTTGTCAAAGATTTCCGGCTCCATCACGGTCCACTCTATGGACTGGAATCCTCCGATGGATCCTCCGACCATGAGGTCGATCTTCTCTATTCCGAGGTGTCTGCGCACAAGGTCGTTCGCACGTACGATATCCCTTACCGTGACCTTCGGAAAATCAAAGAAGAAAGGCTTCCCTGTCTTTGGGTTCACGCTCGCCGGTCCTGACGATCCGTATGCGGATCCGAGCATGTTCGCGCATATGACGAAATGCCTGTCCGTATCGAAAAGTCTTCCGGGACTTACAAGTTCCGGCCACCAGTCCTGGGCGTCGGAATTGGCCGTAAGTGCATGGCAGATCCATATCACCTTTCTCTCATCCCCCTTCTGCCAAGGCTTTTCCGAGCAGTGATAGACCACCTTCAGTCCCTCGATGCTCCCGCCTCCTTCAAACTCGAAGATGCCCTCATGTATATATTCGTGTTTTATCATATAGTCAGTCAGTTATGCTGTCTGGAAAAACGTGCAAAGATACGCAATATCTCCGAAAACAGGTCTGCAAATATGATACAATGGAATAATATATGCAACCTTTCCGAGAAATTCAGAAAAATATTCTAAATTTGTTGAAAAATGGCGTCAATGCAGAATATGATTCTGTAAAAATGTTATATTGGAGAATTGTTTTTATGAACGAAATGCTGGATAGGACTGACATCCTGATACTTCGCGAACTTCAGAAGGACGCGAAACTTACCACAAAGGAACTTGCTGCAAAGGTCAATCTTTCCCCGTCGCCGGTCTTCGAGCGTCAGAAGCGTCTGGAAAGGGAAGGGTACATCAAGAGGTATGTCGCCATCGTCGACCCGATAAAGGCCGGTAACGGCATTATGGTCCTCTGCAACGTCCGCCTGAAGCACCACAGCAAGGAGTTGAGCGGCCAGTTCACCTCCGTGATTGCGGAAATAGATGAGGTGGTGGAGTGCTTCAACACATCGGGGGACTATGACTACCAGTTGAAGATCTATGCCCGCAGCATGCAGGACTATCAGACATTCGTCCTGGACACACTCGGAGATCTGGACTGCATCGGATCCCTGCATAGCATTTTCGTCATCGGGGAAGTGAAGAATACCTTTTCTGTCCCACTGAAAGAACAACAATAACTCAAGAAGTCCGAATTTTGCTGAAAAATATCAGTTATCTTTGCAGATTCGGAAAAAATAACGGAATATGATAGCGACTCTTATAATATTGCTTGTTTCCGCCGCTCTTTTCGTGAGTGGCAAGGTTAGGTCGGACCTGGTGGCCTTGTGTGCCCTTCTGGCGCTTCTTCTGTGCCAGATCCTGACCCCTGCCGAAGCCCTTTCCGGCTTCTCGAACACTACAGTCATAATGATGGTCGGCCTGTTCATCGTAGGAGGCGGCATCTTCCAGACAGGTCTTGCCAAGATGATAGGCAGCAAGGTCATGACTCTTGCCGGCAAGAGCGAACTTCGTCTCTTCCTTCTGGTCATGATAGTGACCGCGGCCATAGGAATGTTCGTCAGCAACACCGGTACGGTGGCTCTGATGCTTCCGATCGTAGTCAGTATGGCTGCTGCGGCAGGAACGTCGTCTCGTCGTCTTCTCATGCCTCTGGCCTTTGCCAGCAGCATGGGTGGAATGATGACCCTTATCGGTACTCCGCCCAACCTTATCGTAAGTGACACTCTGCAGAGCGCCGGCTTCGAGCCTCTTGGTTTCTTCTCGTTCCTTCCTGTAGGTCTCATAACCCTGGTGGTCGGAATCCTTGTGCTCCTTCCTATGACAAAGGTCTTCCTTTCGCCAAAGGAAAAGGCCAAGGACGGAAAAAAGAAGAGCAAGTCCCTGAAGGAACTGGTGGGAGAATATGGAATCACCTCCAACCTCTTCCGCGTGCACATAAAGGATGATTCCTCAACGGCCATCGGCAAGACCGTCGTCGACCTGAACATCTACAGGGAATATGGCATCAATGTACTGGAACTCAGGCGCAGTGCCGGTCAGAACAGGTTCGTGCGTACCGTGAACCAGCAACTTGCCTCTCCAGACCTGTTGCTCAAGCACGGAGATGTCCTTTATCTTTCCGGCGACCCGGAAATGATCCACAAGTTCGCAGAAGACTATACCCTACGTCTTCTGGACAATCATGTTGACGAAATAGATGGAAGTTCTTCAAATCCCTCTCTCGATTTCTTTGACATAGGTGTGGCGGAAATCCTGATAATGCCGTCATCATCGATGATCAACAGGACCATCACGGAAGCGGGCTTCCGCAGCAAGTTCAGCGTGAATGTGTTGGGAATCAGACGTAAGCATGAATATCTGCTGCACAATCTGGGAGAAGAGAAGATTCATGACGGTGATGTTCTTCTCGTGCAGGGAGCGTGGAAGGACATAGCAAGGATGAAGAACGAGTCCACCAACTGGGTGGTTCTCGGAGAGCCGCTTCAGGAGGCCGCCAAGGTGACTCTGGACTACAAGGCTCCTGTTGCCGCAGCCATAATGATCGCAATGATCGTGATGATGGTGGTGGACGACATCCCTGTGGCGCCTGTGACATCAGTGCTTCTGGCTGCCGTACTTATGGTGATAACCGGCTGTGTCCGCAGCGTGGAGGCGGCATACAAGACGATAAACTGGCAGACCATCGTCCTGTTTGCCGCTATGCTTCCGATGTCCATCGCATTGGAGAAGACAGGTGTGTCGACAATGATATCCGACTTCATAGTGAACGGATTCGGCGGCAGCAGCCCGAGACTCCTTCTTGCTGCAGTCTATGCCGCAACTTCTGTCATGACAATATTTATAAGCAATACCGTGACGGCTGTCCTGATGGCCCCTATCGCACTCCAGTGTGCCATGCAGATAGGCGTGAGCCCGGTTCCGTTCATGTTTGCCGTGACGGTTGCGGCCAGCATGTGCTTCGCATCGCCGTTCTCCACACCGCCTAATGCTCTTGTGATGTCGGCCGGCCAGTACACCTTCATGGACTACATCAAGGTCGGACTTCCTCTCCAGATCCTGATGGGAGTGGTGATGGTCTTCGCTCTCCCGCTCCTCTTCCCGTTCTAGGCCCGGTTACCCGGTACCGTTTCATCAATTAGTTTTCGAGCCGGATGTCGGCGGATGAACTTCCTACAAAGATTTTCGGAAGTCCCTCAGGAATCATGAAGCATCCTTTCTCTTCGCTCCAGTATCGCAGATCCTCTCTGCGCAACCTGACTGTGACTTTCCTGCTCTCTCCCTTCTTGAGATGCACCCTGCTGAAGCCCTTGAGTTCCTTGAACGGCGCCTTGCCCTCATATTCAGAAAGACGGACATATACCTGAGCGACCTCGTCGCCGGCATATTTTCCGGTATTCTTGACCGTGAAGGAGACATCGACTGTCTCTCCGTTGTCAACCACATCGAGACCAGAGTACTTGAATGAAGTATAACTGAGGCCGTAGCCGAACGGATAAAGGACATCTCCGGTGAAGTACTTGTAAGTGCGCTTGGTGATGTCGTAATCATCAAATGCCGGAAGGTCGTCGATGCTGTAGTGCCATGTCAGAGGAACCCTGCCCGCAGGGTTGTATTCTCCAAACAATGCTTCTGCAACGGCAGTTCCGCCCTGCTCCCCGGGATACCATGCGTCCAGGATTGCAGGAAGGTTCACATCCTCCCAGGTTATCGCCAGAGGACTTCCTGCAACCAGTACGAGAACCGTGTTCGGATTGATACGGTAGAGTTTGCGGATGAATTCCTGCTGGTCTGCCGGCAATTCGAGGCTTTCCCTGTCCTTGCCTTCCCTCTCGATGCTTTTGTTGATGCCCATCACGGCAATTACGACGTCGCTTTTGCGTGCGATTTCTCCGGCCTTGCCGTAAAGGTCAATCCTCTCCTTCTTTCCGATATAAGGAAGTTTCCATTTCAACTGGGCTATGGCGTAGTCTCTGTTGTCATAATATTCGGCAACGATATTATAATCCTTTCCTGCTTCAAGATTCATTTTCACGGAACCTCCGTTAAACGTCGGTCTGCCGAATCCGAATATCTCCTTTCCGTCAATCGTAAGTCTGCAGCCGTCGTCTGCAGGAAGGCTGAATACATATTCACCGGTCAACGGCGGACGCAGGACTCCAGTCCAGCGGGCGCTCATCGGTGCGACAGGAACGATCGGATCTGGCGGTACGTTGGCCGGATCATAATTGAGCCACTTCTCCGTACGGACGCGAGGCTCGCCTTCAAATCCGGTTCCGGAATAATACTCCGCTTTCAGGCCATATGGGAAATACTCTTCGGCAATTATCTCAAGCCCGTCGTTGGCAGATACCCAAGGGGCATGGAGGACCTCTACATCATCTCCGACAAGTTTCCTGATGCCCTCAAGCACGGATACCGGTTTTGCCACAGGAACTCCGCTATAGTCTCCGAACTCGCAGGTCGCCGCATTGATGCCTACGACTGCGATTGACTTGATCCTGTCCTTGCGCAAAGGGAGTGTTCCGTCATTCTTGAGCAGGACGATGGCTTCGCGGGCGGTCTGGAGCGCCACTTCCTGATGTTCACGTGATCCGATAACGTCCGGACTGATCTTCGTATAAGGATTGTCCTCGCCTGAATCAAAGATACCGAGTCTCATTCTAGCCGTCAGAATGCGTCTTGCGGCAGTATCGATGTCTTCGTCAGTGACCATCCCCATCTTATATGCCTCTCTCAAAGGCTCGATATATACCTCGTCGCCGCATTCCAGGTCAAGGCCTGCCTTCAGGGACAGTGCCGCCGCAGTTTCCGGCTCCTTTACAAACTTATGGGCCTTGTATACCAATGCAGGGCCGCCGCAGTCCGACACCACGTAACCGTCAAAGCCCCAGTCCTCTCTGAGCACCTTGGTGAGAAGCCAAGGGTTGCAGGTGCAAGGGATGTCATTGATTGCGTTGTAGGCCGCCATGATGGATGCCGCCTTACCCCTCTTTATCAGAGTTTCGTAAGCGGGAAGATAGTACTCTCTCAACTGCTTTTCCGAGATCTGAGGATTACACTCGAAGCGGTTGTGCTCCTCGTTGTTTCCTGCGAAATGCTTGGGCGTGGATACGACCTTGAGATATCTCGGATCGTCACCCTGAAGTCCTTTGACGAATGCGGTTCCGATCTCTCCCGTAAGGAACGGGTCCTCTCCGTAAGTTTCTGGTGTCCTGCCCCAGCGTGGGTCACGGGCCATGTTGACTGTCGGTGACCAGAATGTCAGGACATCACTGAACTGGTTGGTCTGAAGGCGTCCTTGGTCAAGTTCGTTCCACCTTGCACGGGCCTCGTCGGAAATGACGGTAGAGACCTGAAGGATAAGTTCCGGGTCCCATGTGGCAGCAAGGCCGATGGCCTGTGGAAATACGGTGAATTTTCCTGGTCGCACGACGCCGTGAAGCGCCTCGTTCCCATGATAGTACTTTTCGATGCCGAGCCTTTCGTTGGCCGGAGAAGTCGCCCGAAGAAGATCTATCTTTTCGTCGGTTGTCATCCGCTTGAGGAGGTCATCCACACGCGCTTCGATAGGGGCGTTTTCGTTTCTGAATAGAGGTTCCTGTGCGTAACCGGTCACTGCCATTGCGACGGAAACGGCAATGGACAGGAGACAATAGTGAATCAGTTTCATATAGTTTAGTTCAGATCTTTATATATCACCTCTCATGGCATGCAGATATGTCGGCTGCCATGAGAGGTGATTCTGCTTTAAGCCTTCTTGCATTCGCAATTGAGGCATTTCCATACGACAGCACTGAGAGCCGCGCCGACAAAAGGTGCCACGATGAAGAGCCAGAGTTGCTGTAGTGCCTGTCCGCCTGCGAAGAGTGCAGGTCCGATGCTTCGTGCAGGATTCACTGATGTGCCTGTGATAGGAATGCATACGATGTGGACGAGCACGAGGGTAAGTCCGATGGCAAGGCCTGCGAAATTGCCTGCGCCCTTCTTCTCGTCGGTAGCACCGAGGACTACAAGTACGAATACGAATGTGAATACGACTTCTGCGATGAGCGCCTGCCACATTTCACCGGCATCATAAGTGTTTGCTCCTGTAGCAGTACATCCTGCATCATTTGCTCCTGTAGAAGTCAGGGCGAAGAGGATTGCGGAACCGATGATGGCGCCAAGAACCTGGAATACCATGTACATGCCGGCATCCTTTCCGTTCATGCGTCCTGACATCCAGACTCCGAGTGTGATTGCAGGATTGATGTGGCATCCCGAAATACCGCCTATGCAGTATGCCATGGCCACTACAGAAAGTCCGAACGCCAGTGCCACTCCAAGAGTTCCTACACCTGCGCCGCATGCTGCCGCTGCGCCGCCTGCCATGACTGCGCTGCCGCATCCCATGAGAACAAGAACCATTGTTCCCACCATTTCAGCAAAGTACTTTTTCATAATACCTACAGTTTAGAAGTTAATCACTCCAAATATATGAATTTTAAGTTATATTTGTACACATAGAAAAACATGGAATCATGAAAAAGACCGTACTTTTCCTATTGTGTATCTTTGTTTCGGCACTATGTTTCGCGCAGCCGCCGTACCTTCAGAGCCAGACCTATGATGTCGGTCAGGACTTTGGAGATTACTCCCATACATACTTCTTTGCCGATACCGTCAAGGATGTCGATACGGAAAGCGCCTCCGGCCATATCGTATGGAAGAGGCACAGCCTTTTTGCCCGTCAGGCATTCAATACCACGGTGACTGCAGTCCAGCCTCTCCAGATGCTGGATTTCCCGAGCACCGAGTATGATAACGATCCGGCACTGCCTTTTGACATTGATTTCATAGATCCGATGACGGTCAGAGTCAGGGTATACACATCACCGGTAGTCTTGAAGGAGAAGGCTTCCATAATGCTTGCAGAAGGTTATCCGTCTGAGGGTGAACCATGGGTATACAGCAATGTGGATGGAGAGCACAGATGGACAGGAGCCAACGGTACCATAGCATTGGCGACCGATCCGTTCAGGATTGTCCTCTATGATGCCCAGGGCCGTATGATGACCGACACCCGTACTCTTTCCGACAATGACTCGACACAGGTGAGGACCCTTCCTTTCCAGTTCATAAGGCGTTCTTCTGACAACCGTAGAAGCATCAACCCTGTGTTTGCCCTGCATCCTTATGAGAGGATTGTAGGATGCGGCGAGTCTTCAACTGCTCTGAACAAAGTGGGCCAGAAACTGAATCTCTTCGTCACGGACCCACAGAGTCCCGAGACTCCTGACATGTACAAGCCTGTACCGTTCTTCATGAGCAGCAGGGGTTACGGCATCTTCATGCATACCTCGGCACCGGTGACCTGCGACTTCGGAATGTCCCATGCTCCTGCCATGAAACTGTTCATGGAGGACGAGACCATGGACTATTTCATCTTCTTCGGCGAGCCTAAGGAGATCCTGAATGCCTATACCGACCTTACCGGAAAGCCGGAGATGCCTCCGGTATGGAGTTTCGGTACATGGATGAGCAGAATCAGTTACTTCTCGCAGGAAGAGGCTTATGACATTGCCGCCAACCTCAGAAAACACAGGATACCTTCAGACGTGATCCATCTTGACACGGGCTGGTTTACCACAGACTGGGAGTGCGATTATAAGTTCGACCCTACCCGTTTCCCGGATGCCCAGAAAATGATCGACGACCTCAAGGCAGACGGTTTCCATATATCCCTCTGGCAACTTCCATACTTCACTCCTCATAACAACTATTATAAGGAACTGATAGAGAAGGGCCTGTACGTGAAGAACAACAAGGGCGGCATGCCGTTCGAGGATGCGGTTCTCGACTTTTCGAACCCTGAGACGGTGGCATGGTATCAGTCCAAACTGGAAGGACTCCTCAAGATGGGGGTAGGCGCCATAAAGGTCGACTTCGGCGAAGGTGCTCCTCTGGACGGTCTCTATGCCTCAGGAATGAGCGGCCTCTACGAGCATAATCTTTATCCTTTGAGGTACAACAAGGCCGTTGCAGAAATCACGAAGAAGACCACCGGAGAACAGATCATGTGGGCGCGAAGCGCATGGGCCGGATCACACAGGTATCCTCTCCACTGGGGCGGCGATGCCTCTAACACAGACGTGGGCATGGCTGCGACGTTGAGGTGCGGTCTTTCGATAGGGTTGAGCGGATTCTCGTTCTGGAGCCACGACATCGGAGGCTTCGTTCAGAGTACTCCTGAGAACCTCTACAGAAGATGGCTCCCATTCGGTTTCCTTACATCGCATACCCGTGCACACGGAGCGCCCCCTACGGAACCTTGGCTTTACAATGAAAGTTTCACTGACGCATTCAGAGAGAGTGCCGAACTCAAGTATAAACTGATGCCGTATGTAATTGAACAGGCGCAGGAATGCGTCGAGAAAGGCCTTCCTATGCTCAGGGCTATGCTTGTGGAATATCCTGACGATCCTGCGGCATGGCAGATCGACGACCAGTATTTCTTCGGTTCCGACATCCTTGTCGCACCTCTGATGGAAGATGCATCAGGCCGTCATGTGTATCTGCCGGAAGGCAGATGGGTAGACTATCAGACGAAGAAGATATACACCCAGGGCTGGAACGAGATCGAGGCAGGACAGATTCCATGCATCATACTGGTCCGCAAGGGTGCTGTCATCCCTCATGTTCCTGTGGCTCAGAGCACATCGGAAATCGACTGGAGCAAAGTGTATGAAGTCAGATATTAAAAAAAGAAACTGCTAGGCAAGCAGTTTCTTTACGATAGTCGAGATGAGGCGCCCGTCGGCAAGTCCGGCGAGGCGCTTTGTCGCTACTCCCATGACCTTGCCCATGTCTGACGGCTTGCTTGCCCCGACCTCTGCTATGATCTCTGCAAGGCGGGCCTCGACTTCTGCCTCACTGAGTTGCTTAGGAAGATAGACCTCCATGCATGCAGCCTCTGCGAGTTCGTTTTCAGCGAGTTCAGGACGTCCTGCATCATTGTACTGCTGGGCGCTTTCCTTTCTCTGCTTTACCAGTTTCTGGATGATCTTGACGATGCCTGCATCGTCAATCTCTCCTGTTGATCCTTCTGCTGTCTTTGCAAGCATTATTGCAGCCTTTATCGCTCTTAGGGAAGCGAGACGCACAGTCTCCTTCGCCTTCATGGCCGCCATCATGTCGGCCTGTATCTGTTTTTCCATATTCTTTGTTGTTATCGGTATTTTTCAAATTCCGGCATTGCTATGCCTGATATGAAGTCCTTGAACATCTTGTCGTCCTTTGGGCAGATGACAAGGGCGTCGTCAGTGTCTATGACCATATAGTCTTCAAGCCCCTTGATGGCCACCATCTTCTTCTTTCTGTCAGCGGTGATGACCAAGATGTCCCTGCTTTCTTCTATGAGGGCCTTTTCCGGACCTATCACATTCCCGTTCCTGTCCTTGTCAGGAATGAAATTATATAGCGATTCCCATGTACCTATGTCCTGCCAGTCGAATTTTGCTGGATATATCCATGCCCTGTCGGTCTTTTCCATTACGCCATAGTCGATGGATATGTTGGTGCAGTCAGTAAATGCTCTGGCGATGAATTCCTCTTCTATTCTGGATCCGATGGCCCTTTCCCAGCCGTTGAACAGACGTGTCACCTCAGGCAGGTGCTTCTCCATCTCCTCTCTTATGGTCTGAGCCTTCCAGATGAAGATACCCGAGTTCCAGAAGAACTCTCCGGTGTTGATGAATACCTGCGCAAGTTCCTTGTCCGGCTTTTCAGTGAAGGTCTTGACCTGAAGAGGAACCTCGCTTCTGAATGCCTCGCGTCCTCCGACCGCCTGGATGTATCCGTAGTTGGAGTCCGGTCGGGTAGGGACAAGTCCGAAGGTCATCAGGACGTCGTTTCCGTCTATGTAGTCAAAAGCGTAACTGATGGTCTTCGAGAAAAGGTCTTCGTCTGTAATGAAGTGGTCAGACGGTGCCACCACCATCCGTGCGTCAGGATCCCTCTGAAGAAGGGTATAGGTGGCATATGCGATACAAGGTGCCGTATTCCTTGCGTAAGGTTCCAGAAGGAGGTTTCTGTCTTCCAGTTCCGGAATCTGTTCCTTCACGAGGTCGCGGTATCTGTCGGCACTGACAATCAGTATGTTCTCCTGAGGAACTACCTTCAGGAATCTTTCGTAGGTCTGGCGGATGAATGTCTTGCCTGTGTCCGCAACGTCAAGAAACTGTTTAGGCTTCGCGACCCTGCTCAAAGGCCAGAAACGGGTTCCTGATCCTCCCGCCATTATCACGCAATATCGGTTATTTCTGTTCATCAACTATGTGTTTTATTCTTCTTATACATATATAGGTATATATGCCTGTGGTATCCATTCTATGTCTGCGCGGTCTTCGCGGAATGTCACTGCCGCCACGTCGAACATGCATTCATGGCTTCCGAACGGAATGCCCTTGCCTGTCCTGAGGAAATTCTGTGCCGCCTTGACTATCCTTCTCTGCTTCTGCCTGTCCACGTTTTCCTGTGGCGGAGCCTGGATGCTGTCTTTTCGTGCCTTCACCTCCACAAAATGTATTCCTTCCGCATCCAATGAGATGATGTCGATCTCAAGATGTCCGCTCCTCCAGTTGCGCTCCAGTATCGTATGGCCGATGTTTTTCAGGAAACTGCATACGAGTTCCTCACCGCGCCGTCCTAGTTCCTGTCTGTGATTGCTTCCACCTTCCATGCTCCCTCCTCTTTTCGTACTTTTGCGGACTTTGTCTTTGTCATGTCTTCGGAAACCCTTACGGTGTAGTGCACAATCCTCCGGTCTCCATCCTTCACGACCTCGTCAACGGAAATCTCTGCCTGAGAGACCATTCCTGCAGCAATCATTGCAACGCAACTGTCAGCCTGCATCTGCATATCCAGTGCCTCGGCATAGTTCCGGATGTATCCGTTCATGGCCACAGTGTCGCAAAATCCCCTCGCAGTCTCGAGATCACCCCCAGCCAGAGCCTTGCAGAAAGCCTCCACCGTCTCTCCCGGACCCATCTCCACGCTCTCGCTCCTCTGGCCGCATCCTGCCGCCACCATCGCCGCTACAACCGCTACAGCCGTTTTTATAATATACATGTCCTTCATTCTGTTGTTTTTTTTATATATCTGTGCCTTGTTGTCAGATTGACGAATGCTCCGGCGGCCCCTCCCACTTCGTGGGGCCCTCCCCTAGCCGGGGCTGGCAAAATGCCGCCTCCGCATCATCGTCAACCTGACAATATCAGTCAAATGTGACAATGGTCACTCCGGTTCCACCGAACTGAATATGCTCATCCCTGACAGACGCCACTCCCGGAATCGTCCTGATCAGTTTCTGCAGTTCGTCGCGCAGCACTCCCGTACCCTTTCCATGAATGATCCTTACGCTCGGAACCCCGAGCATCACAGCGTCATCCACATATCGCGTCACCTTCTCTACAGCATCGTTCAACCTCTCTCCTCGTACATCTATCTCCGTGCTGAAATTCAGTTTCCTCTCACTTATCGACGAATCCACCTTTACAGCACTTACCGGTCTTGAAGTCTCCTTCACGGCGCTCTTGAACTCGTTTGACGTAATTCTCTCCACCTTATCAAGAGGCATCTTGCTGCTGATGTTGCCTATGATGACCACAACAGCCTTCGCAGACACCTTCACGACCTCTCCCACCATGCCGTTCTCCTTCACTCGCACCTTCTCTCCGACCTTCAGGGGTGCTGAACGGAATGCTTCCAGTCTTTCCTGCTCCGCCTGCTGCTCCCGCATATCCTTCTGAGCCTTTTCATCCGCCTTGTTCGCCTTGCGCTGCTTCTGCCTCTCCCTGCGGGCGTCGATCTGCTTGATCTTCTTCTCTATGTAGTCGTCCTTCTCCCTCTGTTCCTGCTCCTTCCTGGCGGCAAGGATCGACATGAAGTCCTGGAGACCTTTGCGCGCCTCCTGCGTCTCCTCCTTGGCCGCCTGAGACTCCTTGATGGTCTTGATGGTGTTCTCGACCTGTCTGTTGGCTCCCTTGATGATCTCTTCCGCCTCCTTCTTTGCCTGATCAAGGATCTCCTTCTTCATCTGCTTTATCTGCTGGAGTTCCTTCTGGTACCTGTCGGTGATGTTCTCAAGAGTCTTGTCGGTATGTCTTATCCTTTCCAGTTTCTCGTCCAGAGCCTTTCTGTTGCGGGCGATCTTGCGCAGGTTGCGCTCTATGCCGACGAACTCTTCTCCGGCACGAGTCTCTGCGTCCTTGATTATAGCCTCCGGAAGGCCAGTCTTGCGGGCAAGTTCGAATGCAAACGAATTGCCTGGCAGTCCCATTTCCAGTTTGAACATAGGGGCAATGTTCTTGACGTCGAACATCATGGCGCCGTTGATGACCCCTGTCTCTGCAGACGCATAGAGTTTGAGGTTCGTATAGTGGGTGGTGATCACACCGTATGCTCCGCGTTTGTCCAATTCGCACAGGATGGCCTCTGCAATGGCACCTCCTGCGGCTGGCTCCGTTCCTGAGCCGAACTCGTCGATGAGGACCAAGGTCCTGTCGTCGGCCTTGGCCAGCATCTCCTTCATGTTCATCAGGAACGAACTGTAGGTACTCAGGTCGTTGTCGATGGACTGGTCATCTCCTATGTCCACCATTATCCTGTCGAATACCAGCATCTCCGACGTCTCCGATGTCGGGATGAGCATGCCCCACTGGAACATGTACTGAAGAAGCCCGACCGTCTTCAGGCAGACAGACTTTCCTCCCGCGTTCGGTCCTGAGATCAGCAGTATGTGCTTCTGTGGCGTGAGGGTCGCCGTGAGCGGAACGATCTCCTTCTTCTCCTTCTTCAGAGCCCTTTCCAGAAGAGGATGACGTGCCTTGCGCAGGTTCATCTCGCCGTTTTCGGAAATTATCGGCATTCCTGCGATGAAATCGAGTGCTATCTGTGCCTTCGCCATCAGGAAGTCGATCTCTCCCAGATAGCGTGCCGCGTCCAGAAGGTCGGGGATATACGGACGCAGGAACTCTGTGAATTCATACAGGATGCGCACAATCTCCCTCTGTTCCGAGAACTTGAGTTCCTTTATCTGATTGTCAAGTTCCACGACTTCGGCCGGTTCGATGAAGGCGGTCTTTCCTGTTGCGGACTCGTCGTATATGAATCCGGCGATCCTCTTCTTGTTGGCCGCGCTGACCGGAATGAGCATCTTGCCGTCGCGGATGGACACTCCTGCGTCACTGTCCACGATGCCGTCCTCCTGAGCCTTCTTCAGAATGGCGCTCATCCTGCGTGAAATGGCACCTTCCTTCTCCCTCAGAGCCTTTCTGATTGCGTAGAGTTCGTCTGAGGCGGTGTCCTTTACGTCACCGTATCTGTCTATGATGCCCTCGATGCGCCGCTGCACCTCAGGAAATCCCATGATGGGTGCGCTCATCCGCTTGAGGTTCGGATATACGCCGCCCTTGACCTCCTCGAAGAAGGAAGTCACCTTGCGGAGGGTCTCCAGCATGGTCTTGAGCTTGCGCAGGGAAATGAGGTCTATCGCTGAAGAACTCCTCTCCAGGGGCTTCAGGAAATCTATGCAGTCGATGAATCCTCCTGACGGGAAACTGTCCTCAAACATCATTATGAGGCGCATCTCGTCAGTAAGGAGAAGTCTCTTGCGTATGTGTGCCGGGTTTGTGGAGAAGGTTTCAGTCGCTGTCCTTTCCGCTGCATAGGATGTCGAACATCTGTCGGAAATGATCTGCCTTATGCGGTCAAATCCGATCTTCTGCTCGAGTCTGTTGTCAATATTTCTTGTGTTTCCTTCCAATTCGTTGTCTCCAAATTTGCTAAGCCTCCTCCAGTGCAGTGTTCAGGAGGAGTTTGAGTTCGTTGATGTTCTGGATAGTTGTTACCGTGCCTCCCTTGACGAAGGATATCCTTCCGGTCTCTTCCGATACCACGATTACATCCGCATCGCTTTCCTCTGTCATTCCTATCGCCGCCTTATGCCTCATGCCGTAGTTGGCAGGGATGTCAGTCCTCTCTGTGATAGGGAGGGTGCATCTTGCCGCCACGATCCTGTCACCTGATATGATCATGGCACCGTCGTGCAGAGGCGAATTCTTGAAGAACAGGTTCATGATCAGACGGCGGTGGATGGCTGCGTCGATGCGGTCTCCTGTGCTGATTATCTCGTCCAGAGGTGTCCTGTGGGCTATTACGATGAGGGCTCCGGTCTTGTCTTCCGACATTCTTCTGCATGCTTCTGTGAGGTCGTTGACAGCCTCGCTTCCGGCGATGTTGCCGGTCTTTCTTCCGAGGATGCTGTCGAGGATGGCCCTGCTCTTCGGGTTGTTCATGTATCTGTTGCCCAGACGTGTCAGGAACTTCCTGATTTCCGGCTGGAAGATGACGATGAGGGCGAGCACTCCGACGTCGAGTACGGTTTCCATAAGAGCAGTCATCAGACGCATGTTGAACGCCGATACCAGGACGCGGATGAGATAGAGCGATACGATGGCCACGAATATGCTCATGGCAGACGACCCTCTCAGCCATTTGAAGGCAAAGAAGATGATCAGTCCCAGAAGAAGTATGTCGAGAATGTCCGCAAGGGACAACTGGAGGAAGCCGAAGATCGCCAGTAGCATCATAAACACCTATTATATATACCGCGCAAAGATACTACCTTTAAAAGTTATCAACAAATTTTTTGCATAAATTGTTGAAAATGAAAATATTATTCGTATATTTGCAGCCCGCAAAAATGTGTGGCGGGATATAAAGTATTTATAATCAATTAATTAAACAAACCAATGCCTGGATTAATTGGAAAGAAAATCGGAATGACTTCCGTTTTCGGTGCCGATGGAAAAAATATTCCATGCACCGTTATTGAGGCTGGTCCATGTGTAGTTACGCA
>JAFVHZ010000152.1 GCA_017474265.1 Bacteroidales bacterium
AGGGGGCATACCTGGTGATCGAGCACACTGAAGCACTGCATGTGATCGACGTCAACAGCGGCATCCGCTCGAAGAACAAGGAGCAGGAGCAGAACACCTTCGACGTCAACTGCTATGCAGCCGAGGAAATCGCCAGACAACTCAGACTTCGCGACATGGGCGGAATAGTGATAGTGGACTTCATCGACATGGAGTCAAACGAACACAGGAACGCTCTTTTCAAGAAGATGCAGGAGTTGATGGAATCAGACAGGGCGAAGCACAATGTGCTGCCTCTGACCAAATTCGGCCTGATGCAGATCACAAGGCAGAGGGTCCGTCCCGCAACCGAGATCAATACCCAGGAGGTTTGTCCGGTGTGCAACGGTACCGGAAAGATATCTTCAAGTGTCGTAATCGATGAGGCCATCGAAAGAAGACTGTCCTACTATGTGGGCGAAAAGAAGATCACGAATCTGACCCTGAAGGTCAATCCGATCCTCGGAGCCTACCTTACAAGAGGACTCTTCACCTCTATCGTCGGAAGATGGAAGAAGAAGTACAGATGCAAGATCGAAGTTGTGGAAACAACCGACTTCACTGTCCTGCAGAATGAATTTTACAATGAAAAAGGAGAGAAACTCGATTGAGTTTCTCTCCTTTTTCATCTGCATGCAGTCCCGTTACCTGACTCTACTGTATCCCGTATCGGAAAAGATTCTCAACAGGTCTTCCGTCAGTTTAGGAAGAGCCTTGACATCCACCCTTACCTCCGAGCCCTTGGCCGGGTATTTATTGTGGTTATATGCATTTCGGATAGCAGACAGAATCCTTGCATCCTCATCATTCAGCAAACTCCTGCCGGTCAGGGCATCGAGCGCAGCCTTGAAATCCACCCTTCCGTCAAGTCCGAATCTCTTTATTGCAGCCGCCTCGAAGCGAAGGATGATCTCACATATTTCATGACGACGTAAGTCATAATTCATAAGGTCTTCATCAAACAGCGACTTGTCTATGATGACCTTATTATCCTTCACAGTGATACGGTCACCTGTAATGTTTTCAGATAAGGCTGAATCATATATATGAGGGAGAAGGGTCTTCACTCTGTCGTCATGCAGCAGCCGGAACATTCTTCCATAGTTCTTTATGACCACATCATTCTCCTTTATGGATGCTGAATGTGTCACCTTTGCCGAACCTTCTTTTTCCGTCCATACCACGTCTACCGAGAACTCGTCAATGGCAGATGACAGAATATTCTTGTTGCCTTCAGAAAGACTGAGGTTCTTAAGTCTGAACACCTTATTCTTAGGAAGGTTCAGAGTCTCTCGCGCAGCAAGGAAAAGGACGATATCCTGCACCTTCAGGCGTCTGAGAGCCCTTTCGCAATCGTCATATTCCTTTCTGGCACTTAACAGACGTGAGTAGAAGACACCGTCCTTCATCTTGAGACGGGCCTCACCGGATGCATCCTTCAGGCTGTTCCACATAGCATGCTCCGCCTCCACGATCTTAAGTTTTTCCCTCCAGTCAACTGCAGTCCTTTTACTTTCATATCCTTTATAGAACTTCTTCAGGCCTTTATAATATTCACCCATCCTGTTCCAGAATATGTTGCGCTTGGCAAGTCCATACTTGTCTGCCTTATCGGACCGTTCATTCAATCTCCAATATTTCGGTTCATCGGTGAACTCCAGAAGATCGAACACACGATAATTTCGCTTGAGTCTATACAGAGGCTGCTCGCTGTCATGCTCCACCTTTTCAAAATACTGTGCAATCAGATAACTTGCATTTACCTTGTCATTTTCCAGTACAGGTTTCATGACATCAATCTTGGCAAGTTGATCCTTCAGCATATCCGTAAATATGCCTGTCGGCAGATATATAGGGCAGTTCCTGTAGGATTCAGCAAGTCTCCTTGCATAGTCCGCCTGGTCCACCGCATACTTCTGACGGCCGGACTTAAGGAACGGAAGATTCCTGAGTCCTGCCTTGTTCTCGTCTTTCAATACATTCTTAAGATACTCCTTCCTATACTCAAGATAGTGTCTGTACAAGGCCAGGACAGATGTTGGTTTCTTCTTGGTGAGAATTTCTTCCAGAAACGGATGAGAGCCGTCCTTCACTCCTATGATCCTGGCATCACGGAACACACCGGTCAACGCTTCGAGTCCTCCCTTGGAAGGTTTATATGTCGCAATGGCCTTCTGCACAATGCTGTAATTCAAGCCGGTCGGCTTATTGCGTCCGTTATCAGACACCGGCATAAGACGTACGATGTCCCTGGCAAGGAAAGTTGCAAGAGAACCGGAACGTATGTCCACAAAACCGTCTTTTCCCTGCTTGTTTGCCTTGAAGTCACGAGCCGAGGCGAGTTCCCGGTCAAACTTCTCCAACTGATTTTCCGTCCTCTGAAGCATTCTGATCAGAGCGTCTTTCGCCAGACTCTCAAAAGACTTCTTCTCCTCAAAATCGCGGTCACCGCCCAGAAGCGGCATCTTACGTCTGATCTTCATCGGAACATCATACCATCTGAGGGTATATCTTACCGTTCCCTCTCCTGCACAGTAGTCCGACACATTCTTTTCTCCCTCCCACTTTCCTTTTGCAAGATCATCAAACAGTTTCATGTAGGCAGCCTTGCAGTTGGCCAGCAGTGTCTCCACAGCGGAAGAATTCTTTCCGAGGAGCCATGTCAGGAAGAGCATTGCAGGAATATCATATACACTCAGATAGAAATCAGGAACACCGGCATGCTTCCCCCACTCCTTTCCGGAATGGATATCCCCTATGCCCGGCATATATTCACTCAGACTGATGCCGATCTTATCACGATTGAAAAGATATTGAGTCCTGAAATCTGTTATATAAGGTTCCTTCTGCACCTCATCGGTCACCACCTCTTCAAACTTCCTGATCAGTCCGGTCCCGTCCCAGCCAGGCTCAAGTCCGGTCCTCTTCCTTTCCACTGCCTGAATGCGCCCGAAACCGTTCAGTTCCTTCTGCAGCCATCTTGGACGGACTATTCCGTCAGCACACTTCTTATCCTGACAGAAAAGCCACCTGTACTTTCCGAAAGTGACATGAAAACGCAGATTAGCGAACTTCTCGTTCTCATCAAGCCACTTCAACGCCAACTGAGGAAACCTGTCCGAATATCTTTTCATCAACACCCCTTCTTCGTTCTTGAAGGACTCCCTGTCCTCCGGAGAAAGATGCTCAAAAAGTTCTTCAGGACACTTTCCAAGTTCATTCAGAATGTCCAGAGCAAGCGCCATATCACTCCTTGTACTTTCAAGGCGTTCCTTCGGTATGCGCACCCGATATACGCTATAGGCCTCACGCAATGCCATGCGCTGCTTCTGCACCTGCTTCTGGGCCTCATCCCCCGTATACATAGGAACCATCTTACGCTCATACTTCGTACCCACGTTGACCATCGGCATAGCATCCGCTATTCCATAGAACCTTGCACCGGCACTATGCTTGTCAAGGGCGTCAAAGAACATTGACGCATACTGCTTCTCGATGAACTGACAGCATAGAAGCACAAGTCCCATCAATGTGAGCCTATAGTCTTCTGTACGGACCGCATGAGCAAATCCCGCATTCAACAGAGGCTTTCTGTTCACCATCATATATCTGTTCCAGTTATAGAAATCAAGATCTGAAACAGCGAGAGAAAACCTGTCCTTGACGATACGTAACGATACGGTCATCATGTAATTCAGACACTCGGCCACCTTCTTTTCCTTTGAAGCGAACTCAGCAGAAACAATACGGTCATCATTGAATACGACATGAGAGGCCATGTCCCTATAGTATGACAACACATCCAGAAGGTCCCGCAGCATTTCTGACACGTCTTCCGACGTAATGATGATCCTGGCATAATCATCCTTTTCCTTGTCGACCGCCTTCCTATATCTTATCATCGGGTCGAGCATAGGAAATGCCGAGAGCAGACGACCTCTTATAAGGTCGCTGACCTCCTTCTTAGGACTAAGAAGTCCGTTCTGCCCGAGAAGAGGGGACGACGTAAGCGTGGTATCCTTGACAGAAGAGGCCTTGAATCCGAGAGACTGGGAAAGATGGCCCAGGATGATGCAGCAGTTCTGACGGGCCATATTGAGATATGCCGTAAAATGGCTCTGGAATGCCAGGTCGTCAGGTCTGAGGTTCTCGACAGGACGCACATACTTAGGGCGTTTAGGCCATGACTTGTTCTGGATCTGGACACGCCTGATGAAAGAGTCTATAAATGTATTCATATCAACAAGGTAACTGTTTATCCTGTTAAAGTTACCCTATTTCTCCCAAACCCCCAAAACAAATCTTAAAAATGTTGTCATACCCGTTCAAATACAGGCTTCTACAACGATGACCAGTCGATGGCTTTTTTAGATGTCAATGTTGTCATACCCGTTCAAATACAGGCTTCTACAACTTGAGCGTCATGTAAGAACCAACGGATATGCAAGTTGTTGTCATATCTGCTCAAATACAGGCTTCTACAACTTCCTGATTTTCAACAGCAATCACATTCCTTAAAATTGATGACTTTTTGAACATTTTGTAAATCATAACATTAAGAATTTTGTGATTTTCTTCGCAAATATAACGATTTTTATGTTTCTGAAAACCACAAAAAACAACTGGAGGGAACCAATTTCCCTTTTACAGAGGTGCTGATATGTAAGTTTACACAATTGTCCATTCAGGATCAAAAAATCCTACTGTTTTTTGATTCTAAACGAAAAAGGGTCAAAGAAAACCACTTTTTTCACACAAAACAGACATCAGAATCAAAAAACCGCCCGTTTTTTTGATTCTGACCGTAGAACTACATTTCGCCAGGGCTCTAACCTATCGAATTCGAGAGGTTTGAAAAAGAGATATTGCTCAAATGACGTGTTATGAACATCTGAAAGGTAAAACTGCCTCCGTCTTACCTTTTAATATCCGTTTTACAGAATACCATCGACACTCTTTTACACCTTTGAGTGTTCTAGGGGCAGAAACGGCTAAGGTGTATCCGACAATGTCAACTATGAAGTAATGTTTACCCCGATTTCTGTTCAATGACGAGTGTATTATACCCTGTATAATTGTGCAGCAGCACCCGCCCCCCTGTAAATCCTTCCGGTCGGAGAAATACCCTTTTATAAAACAGAAAGCTTCCCCTGGGACAGCTCCGGTGGATCCCGGAAAGCAGAGA
>JAFVHZ010000153.1 GCA_017474265.1 Bacteroidales bacterium
AACTCACTCCCATTATATGAGGATCGGCAAGAGGGTTTCTCAGGACGCTCTGCATCTGTGATCCGGAAAGCGCCAGGGCAGCGCCGGCCATGATTGCCGTTACCACTCGTGGAAGCCGCAGGTGAATCATGACGTGGGTATCTGTGGCACCTCCATGTGCCAGGTCTGCCGCGGCCAGAATGGCGAGTGCGACAAGGCAGATAAGTGTCATTATGAATGGCTTCCTTCGGATCATGGGTGCAAATTTAGGAAAAGTGTTGTAATTATATGCCGTATTCTCTATATTTGACTTGTATTTATAAGTTTAAAGAATATGGAAAAAGAGTTTAAAGGTACGGTCCTGAATGGATTTCTTATGCTGTTCGTCACTCTGTTGATGTGTTTCGGAAGTATTGCTCTGATTATAGTTGCAGGAATGGAACTGATTCCTGTATGGATTGTCGGTGTCGGTGTGGCGTTGTTCATTCTGTCATTCTTCCTGATGCCGGGTTTTGTGATGCTGGAGCCGAACGAGGCTAAGGTGATGGTGTTCTTCGGAAAGTATGAAGGTACCTTCTCGCGCACAGGCTATTTCTGGGTGAATCCGTTCCTTTCAAAGAAGGCTGTTTCCCTGAGGGCCCGAAATCTGAATGTGGATCCTATCAAGGTCAATGACAAGGAAGGAAACCCTATCCTGATCGGTCTGGTGCTTGTATGGAAACTCAAGGACTCATATAAGGCCATGTTTGAGATTGATTCCCAGACACTCGCTGCTGCGGCGGCAAATCCGCAGGTGGCGACAAGTCAGGTTGCATCCAGGATGCGTGCCTTCGAGAATTTCGTGAAGGTCCAGTCTGATGCTGCATTGCGTTCTGTGGCAGCCCTTTATGCCTATGATGACAACGACAGCAACAGTGATGAGGCCACCCTTCGTGGCGGGGCCGATGAAGTTAATCAGGTTCTTCTGGACAAGTTGAACGAGCGTCTGGAGATGGCCGGACTGTCGGTTGTGGAGGCCAGGATCAATTATCTTGCCTATACTCCGGAGATTGCTGCCGTGATGCTCAGAAGACAGCAGGCTACAGCCATCATATCTGCTCGAGAGAAGATCGTTGAGGGAGCTGTGTCCATGGTCAAGATGGCCCTTGACAAACTGTCGGATGAGAACATCGTAGACCTTGATGCCGAGCAGAAGGCACGTATGGTCTCGAATCTTCTGGTAGTCCTCTGTGCGGACGAATCGGCACAGCCGGTGGTAAATGCATCCGGTGAAACAAAATAATTCAAAAATTTTCAGCCAAATACTTGATAATATGATGATAAGCATTATCTTTGCAAATAGTAATTTGGAATTATTAAAAATTATTAGACTATGAAGAAGATAATTGCAATCATCGCCGTTTCATTGGCAGCAGGCTTGTCGGCCATGGCCGATGACAAGCCTGTGTCTATTTCTCAACTTCCGTCTGCTGCACAGACCTTCATCAATGATACATATCCCGGTGAAAAGATATCATATGCTCTTGTGGATGACGACCTGATACGTCCCGACTATAAGGTGGTCATGGAATCAGGTGCAACCATCGGTTTTCAGAATGACGGCCGACTTGAAAAGATTGAGTCAAAGGCGGGAATTCCTGCAGCAGTGGTGCCGGTGCAGATCAGTGATTATGTGAAGATGCATTATCCTGATGCACGCATCGTTGAATATGAGGTGGGTAAGCGTACATATGAAGTGAAACTTTCCAACCGTCTGGAACTCAAGTTCAACAGGTACTTCAATCTTGTGGAAGTCGATGACTGAGTGCGGTATTGACTGGTAATGAAAAGAATGCTATATTTGTTGCCACATAGATGGCAACAAATATAGTTTAGATATGAAGAGGATTTTTTTGACTGCGGCTATGGCCGCTTTTTTTATGGGCTCGCTCTGGGCTCAGGAGCCTGCAGGTGCTCCGGAGGGTGGTATTTCTGCCGAACTTCTTGAAGAAATCAGCAAGGGCTATGAACATGATGCCGACGACAGGGCCATCCGCAATGCTCTTGCCGGAACATCTATCGCAACTCTGGCCATCAATGCCGAGAATGCTGCCATGATCGACACGCATTTCTCAGACAGGGTCAGGACAAAGGGCATCACAGACCAGAAGTCTTCAGGTAGGTGCTGGCTCTTTACCGGATTGAATGTCCTGAGAGCCAAGATGATAGATAAGTATGAACTCCCTGGCATGGAGTTTTCGCAGAACTACATTTTCTTCTATGACCAGTTGGAGAAGGCCAATCTTTTCCTTCAGGGTGTTATCGATACGAAGGACCTTCCATTCGAGGACAGAAAGGTGGACTGGCTCTTTTCAAACCCTCTCAGCGACGGAGGACAGTTCACAGGCGTATCCAACCTTATCGTGAAATACGGTGTGGTTCCTGCTGAAGCAATGCCTGAGACCTTCCAGTCTGACAACACTTCCCAGATGGCCACTCTCCTGAAACTGAAACTTCGTGAGGATGGACTTGTTCTTCGTGATGCTGCCGCTTCTGGAGCATCTGCAAAGAAACTTCAGAAGATGAAGGTGGAGCAACTTTCAGAGATATACCGTATGCTTGCCCTCTGCCTCGGAGAGCCGGTGAAGGAGTTTGAATGGACAAGATGCGACAAGGACAATAATATCGTCAGCCGCAAGACCTATACCCCTAAATCGTTCTACGACGAGTTCATCGGAGAGGATCTTGAGAACAATTATGTGATGATAATGAACGATCCATGCCGCGAATACGGAAAGGTATATGAGATAGATTACGACAGACACGTCTATGACGGTCATAACTGGCTGTATATCAATCTTCCGGTAGAGCGTATCAAGGAAATGGCCATCGCGTCGATCAAGGATAACACAGCAATGTATTTCTCATGCGACGTGGGCAAGTTCTATGACAGGAAGAAGGGTGTTCTCGACATCGCCAACTTCGATTACGAGTCCCTTATGGGAGTGACTTTCGGCATGGACAAGAAGCAGAGGGTACAGACCCATGCGAGCGGTTCTTCACATGCGATGACCCTTATTGCGGTGGATGTATGTCCTGAGAGCGGCAAGCCTGTGAAATGGATGGTGGAGAACAGTTGGGGACCGGCTTCCGGATATAAGGGATGCCTTATCATGACTGACGAATGGTTCAATGAATACATGTTCCGTCTTGTCGTAGAGAAGAAGTATGTTCCTGCAGACGTGCTCGAGATGCTGAATCAGGAGCCTGAACTTCTCCCGGCATGGGATCCGATGTTCGCTCCGGAACAGTAATTCGGATTTTTCCATCTTTTAAGTGATTGCCATCAGTCTGCGGATCAGAAAAGCAGAAAATTAGGGAAATGCTTTTCTGGTCCGCAGGCTGATGGCATTTGAACTAATATTACTATATTTGCAAGTTGTAACAGAAATTATAAAGAAATGGCACAGAAACCGTCAATCCCAAAGGGTACAAGAGATTTCGGACCTGCTGAAATGGCAGGACGCAACTATATATTCGACACCATCCGTTCGGTATTCAAGACCTACGGTTATGCTCCTATAGAGACTCCGTCCATGGAGAATCTCAGCACTCTTCTCGGAAAATACGGAGAGGAGGGGGACAAACTTCTTTTCAGGATACTGAACTCGGGAGATGCATTCTCAAAGATCAACTATGATGAATACCGTGTGGAGGGAACAGAAGACGGTTACAACAGCAAGGCACTATCTCTCAAGGTCTGCGAGAAAGGACTCAGGTATGACCTTACCGTGCCGTTTGCACGTTTCGTGGTGCAGCATCAGAACGACATCATCTTCCCTTTCAAGAGGTTCCAGATCCAGCCGGTATGGCGTGCGGACCGTCCTCAGAAGGGACGTTACAGAGAGTTCTACCAGTGCGACGTGGATGTCATCGGCTCTACATCGCAACTCAATGAACTTGAACTCGTGCAGATCGTGGACAGGGTGTTCACCCTCTTTGACGTGAACGTATGCATCAAGATAAACAACCGTAAGGTCCTCACCGGTATGGCCGAGATCTGCGGTTTCCCTGACAAGGTGGTCGACATCACAGTCGCAATCGACAAGATCGACAAGATCGGTCTGGAGGCCGTTGAGGCTGAGATGCTTGAGAAAGGACTTACTCCGGAGGCTGTAGAGGTAATCCGTCCTGTACTGACCCTTTCGGGTACCACTTCAGAAAAGATTGCCGTAATGAGGGAACTCATGAGCGGCAAGTCGGCCTCAGGACTGGTTTCAGAGACAGGTCTGAAGGGACTGGATGAACTTGAGGAACTCTTCGGCTTCATCGATGCTGCAGGTATCTGTCATGATGTGGAGATCGATCTTTCTCTGGCGCGCGGACTCAACTATTATACCGGTGCCATCTTCGAGGTCAAGGCCAAGGATTTCGCCATCGGAAGCATCTGCGGCGGCGGACGTTATGACAACCTGACAGGCATCTTCGGTCTTCCGAACATGTCGGGAGTGGGCATATCTTTCGGCGCTGACCGTATCTATGATGTGCTCAAGGGTCTTGACAAGTTCCCTTCAGAGGTTACATCCACTACAAGGCTCCTCTTTGCCAATATGGGCGCAGAAGAGTTGAAATATCTGATTCCTGTGGTGAAGTCTCTCCGAGAGGCCGGAGTCCCATGTGAGATATATCCTGAGCAGACCAAACTGAAGAAGCAGTTTGACTATGCAGACAAGAAGGCGATACCTTTCCTCTCCATCGTTGGAGGCAATGAGGCTGCTGAAGGTGTCGTGAACATCAAGAACCTTTCTACCGGAGAACAGAAGTCGTTCGCCAAGGATGATGTCGACGGAATGATTGCATTCATGGCCTGACAGTCATTCCGAGCGAACGAAGTGAATCGAGGAATATAAATTTCTGCAATAAAATTTGCAGTTTCAAAAATAGTCCGTATATTTGCAATCCAATATCGCGGGGTAGAGCAGTTGGTAGCTCGTCGGGCTCATAACCCGGAGGCCGGAGGTTCGAGTCCTCCCCCCGCTACCAAGAGGCCCGGCTCATCAGAGTCGGGCTTTTTTATAGCCATACTTAACCTGAAACTGAATGAAAACCTTTTTGACGAGACTGCTTACGGTAGTCTTACTTTTTGTAAGTGTCTGTGCATTAGCGGATAATCCTGATGACAGATCTCCTCTGGTTCAGAAGGATTATCTTAATTCCATCAAGTTGACATTCCTTTCATGGATAAGCGGAAGCACCAAGTTATCATATGAACGTGCCTTTCCTGCATGGAAGCAGAGCGGAGAATTGTGTGCGAGCCTGATCAAGGCCGGTTATGACAAATATGATAATGATCCGTATGGTTTTACCGTTAGATATGGACATAAGTTCTTTATAAGGAAAGACGGCAGGTTGTCATTGAAGGGTTTTTATCTGAGACCGGAAGCCATGTATTCGCATTATTATTATACACCTGCTTCAGGAGGGGACAGGACCTTGGCGAATATGGGTGCTCTTCTGGGCACAGTCGGTTATCAGTATGTGTACAAGAGATTCCTGGCTGATGCATGGGTTGGAGGAGGTTATGCTTTCGGTACGCCATCCGAGACCTATTACCACCATGGCTTTGAACTATGGCATTGGTTCAATATGGTGAATACCAACCTTGCGATGAGTTTCAGCATCCGCGTGGGCATATGTTTTTGATATTATTGATTGTAAATATTTGATATTATGGAGAATATGTTGAATTCCAGGGTGGTCTTTCTCGACTGGCTCCGTTTCATCGCCTGTTTCATGGTGATTCTTGTACATTGCATCGAGCCGTTCTATCTTGGCGGCCCGGAAGGTACATACATAGCATCATGGGGTGATGCTTTCTGGGTGACAGTGCTGGATTCAGCCCTTCGATCTGCAGTGCCGTTGTTTGTGCTGGCTTCGAGTTATCTTCTGTTCCCTCTGAAGACGGATACTGTGACCTTCTTCAAAAGGCGAATGGTCCGTGTGCTGGTGCCGTTCCTGATATGGAGTCTTCTTTATGCATGCGTTCCTATGATCGGGTCCGGCGGAGAGATCGATGTGGTCGGCAATCTGAAGACTCTTTCTGTGAATCTCATGATGCATTCAGGACATCTTTGGTTCGTATATATGCTTCTGGGAGTCTATCTTCTGATGCCTCTTCTCTCGCCATGGATCGAGAAGGTGTCGCAGAAGGAGGAGCGTGCATTCCTCATCTTCTGGTCATTCACGACTCTTATTCCTCTTATCCGTCCTATAGCACAGTCGGTTACCGGTGCTCCTGACCTTTGGGGAGAATGTCCTTGGAATGAGTTCGGTACCTTCTATTATGTCAGCGGATTCATCGGGTACCTTGTTCTGGGGCATTACATCAGAAAATATGTAGCGGAATTGTCGTGGAAGAAGACCCTGGCATATGCTCTTCCTTTCTGGATTGTAGGCTATGCTGTGACCGCCGGAGGATTCTGGTATCTCACTCCGATTGAAGACGGTTTCCCGATATCAGCCCCATATCAGACAGCAGTAGATATGGAAACGACATGGAGGTTCTGCACTATCGGAGTCGTTTGGCAGACTCTGGCTTATTTCCTTGTGGTCAGGAAGATAAATGCGTCAGGCCGGGTGTATGAGCGTCTTGTTCTCCCGGTATCGAAACTCAGTTACGGAATATACCTCATGCATATGTTCGTCCTGGTGCCAGTGTTTGCGTGGGTGAAGTCCTGGGGAGTGGCAACCCCTATGGTGATGCTGGTTTCTGCGGCATTCACTTATGTCATATGCATGGTGATAGCCCGTCTGATAGCATTCATACCGAAAAGCAGATATATAGTAGGATAGACAGTTCAAGTTCCGCAAGCCTTATTCCAGGAAAGGAGGCTTCATCACTGCTGAAGGATCAGTGGACAAAATTGAAGTACAGGGTTGCAATTTCAATAAAAAGTAGTAAATTTGCAGTCCTATTCCCGCGGGCGTGTTGAAATTGGTAGACAAGCCAGACTTAGGATCTGGTGCCGAGAGGCGTATGGGTTCGATTCCCTTCGCCCGCACTCAAAAATGACTCAGCTGAAAAGCCGAGTCATTTTTGTTTTCAGATGTCGCTGAAAACCGTGCGGGCGAAGGGAATCTTCGATTTCTCAACCCCTGTCACTTCGTGACATCCCCTTTCAGGGGAACACCGACCATTCCCTTTGGTCTGGTCGGGCGGCCCCGCTGCTTCAACTTTCTGTGAAAGTCTTGCTGACGCGGATGCCGCGGCGCTGATGCGCCTTTTCTTTTCAGAATCAAAAAATAACTGGATTTTTAGATTCTGAATGTCTGAATGGTGCAAAATATCCCTTTAAATGTGATTTTGATGTGTCAGAATCAAAAATCACCGGGAATTTTTGATTCTGAATGAATGTACAGTATTGCAGTCTGAGTACATGTGGTCCAGAGTAGTCCAGAATGGTTCTCACTTACTTCGATGTTTCATTTTCGTCCGGCGCTCTGCAAAGGTCTGCACGGCCAATGAAAAACAGGAGGCTGGCCAAAGTCAAATTGACTGAGGTCAGCCTCCTGTTTTCTGTCAGGCCTCAAGAGCCTGTATCGAGTCGATGCATCAGAAACGCCAGCCTAATGTGAAGAGGAGTTTCCAGTTGGATGTCCTGATCAGGATTTCCGGAGCAGGGTCCAGGATGTTGTCGTCCTCGTCGAAGATGTAGTCATTATATGGCATGTAGTATTCCGATGTGGCAAAGATTCTTCTGAGGGCCATGTCTGCGAAGAAGGAACCGTTTGAACTGTAACCGAGTCCGAACGAAAGATTCTGATTCCTAAGACCGTCGAATGCCTTCTCCGGAGATGTGGCCAGTCCGTAACCTGCTCTTACAGCAAGAGGACCGAACTTTACTTCAGCACCAGCCCTGAGCATATGTGCAGGGCCGAAGATCTCCTTGATTTCATTGTTGAGGTCCTGGAAGTAATCGTCGTCTGTTCCCTGGCTCCTGAACTTCATCTGGCTGTAGTCGCATACTTCATAGTCAGCACTAAGGACAGCGAAGTTTCCGAGGGTATATGCAAGGCCGAAGTTTGCACGGAACGGTGCTGTGAATATGTATCTGTATTCACCCTCCGGACTAGCCGCGTAGCCGTTGAACTGTGATGAGGTGAACTCGGTAGATCCGCTCTGCTGCCATCTTTCGGTGATGGTGTTTATGGTCGGAGTCTGGACTGCTGCGCCGAATCTGAATCCTGATCCCGGGGTGACAATGATACCTACTTTGGCGTAGTAGCCACTGGCCTCAGCCTCATATGAATAAGTGCTCTTCATCTGACTGAAATACATGGTCTCTCCGTTATCAAGACCGATCTCGAAGTCAGCAGGGTCCACGGCGTATTCCTTGAAGTAGTCGTCATATCCGTAGTCAAGACTTGTCAGCCCGAGGTTCGCTCCTATGTAGACAAAGTCAGAAATGTTTGCTCCTACATTGAATGCATAGTCGAATTTGCCTCCGGTCACCCTTCTTCCGTATGTCTGCTCCAGTGCTCCGCCAAGCACGATGTCACCGTTGTCAAAAATGAGTTCGCTGGCACCTACATATTCGTCGTCATATCCTCCGAAAGTGGATATCATACCGCTCTGGTAGCCGACAACTGAACTCCAAGGCATGAAGTCATATGCATCCGAAGCGTTGAGGTCACCGGCGAGAAGGCCTGCACTTTCAACGGCCAGGGCTCCCATATATGAAGTTGTCGAGTTGAGTCCGTTGGCATATACATCCTGGTCCCAACTTGCGGTCTTGTTCACAACAAAGCCTACAGTAACGTTCTTCAGACCAGATTTTCTGTTGGTATCCCAGTTGATGGTGAGGCCGAAGTTGGGCATGCTGAATCTTGTCATGCTGCTTCTCATCTCTCTCTCAAAGTATGGAAGAGAGCCATCTGTGAACGGAGACACTCCCTGTGCTGTGGATGCCGATATGGTAAGGGCAGGGGTGAGGGTGAACTGCGAATACCCCGCAACGGCGCTTCCTGCCGGGTTGATGGTGACGGCACCAAGATCTCCTCCCAATGCGGTGACGGCATTGCCCATCGCCATTGATCTCGCTGTCCCCTCGTAATTGTTTTCGCTGAAGATAAGGCCGTCGTATGCACTCTGCGCCATTGCACAAAGACCTGTAACTGCTGTCAGCAGAATTATGATCGCTGTCTTTCTCATGATTTTCATGTACTAAGTTTATAGTTATCTCCTGCCGCCGCCGGAACCGCCTCTGCTTCCACCGCTATAACCGCCTCCGGAACTTCCTCTGCTTCCGCCGCTGTAACCTCCGCCGCCACCGCTATACGATGATCTTGAAGATGATGACGAAGAACTGCGGCTATATGATGATGAACTTCTGTTGTAGTCAGATGCACTTCTGCTGACGGTGGCGCCTCTGCTCTGTGAACTTGAGCCGCTGCTGACGGCGCTACGTGTCGAGGTGCTTGATGAACTGCCTCTGTATGCTGCAGATGAGCCTGAGGTAGAAGGCCTTCTGTAGGTTCTTGTGCCGGTGCCGCTCTGTACTGAAGAGGATGACTGTGATTTGCCTGCTGCAACTGAAGTCGTGCTGTTTCTGCTTGCGGCAGCCCTTCTGACTGATGAACTTCCGCTCTTGCTTGAGATCGCGGAGTTCCTTGAAACACTGCTGCTGGAACTTATGATGCCTCTACCTGTGCTGCTGCTTGTACCCAGGCCGCGCCTTGTAACAGACTTGCCTGCAAATACGCGTTCGTCTCCGACTGTTTCATGCCTTGGGCCGTAATATCTGTCCTTTCCGTAGTGGCCGCCGCCGTGGTGTCCGTGTCCGTGCCACCAGTGAGGATCCCAGCCTCCGTACCATCCTGCGTAATGGTGATGGTGGTGATGGTGATAAGGCCATCCCCAGTATCCTCCCCAGTAACCTGCATATCCGTAGTACCAAGGGTCATACCATCCGCCCCAGTACCATGGATCCCAATACCAAGGGTCGTACCACCTTCCCCAATATCCGCTGTAATGCCATGAGTGCCAGCGCCAAGGATCATAGTATCTGACCCAGTGCCATGAGGCTCCTGGTCCATATGGGCTGTAATATGACCAAGGGTTGATGTTGTTTCTCCAGTCGTATGGGTTTTCGCTGACTGTGACTACGGTGTTGCCCAGTTTCTGGTCATACTTTATTGTTGCGGAGAAATTCTCCGGAATCATGACGGTGTCTTTCTTGTCGCCGAAAAGGTAGATAGGGGATTCCTTTGTCTTGGCGATAAGGGCATCTGTCTCTGCTTTGCTTTCTGCCTTTTCTGTCTTTGACCTGAAATCAGGGGCCTTGCTGTAGATGCCGTCCTGGAACTTCTGGCTCGAACCTGAAGATGCCAGTTGCGACATTGTGCCGCATGAAGTCATCATGACGACAGACGCAAACATCAGCAGTAAACTCTTTTTCATAGTCTTTTCTCCTATTTGTTATAATTATTTCGTATCTTCGCAACCTATTCTGCATTGCAATAACTGTACCGCAGAAAAACGTGCTTTCATGCAATCGCATTCAAGTACAATTATAGAGATAAAAACAATAAAAAGCAAAAATACAATGGCAAAAGAAGTAACAAAGAGATCGGACAACTATTCACAGTGGTATGATAATCTTGTGGTGAAGGCTGATCTGGCCGAGCGTTCGGCAGTGAGAGGATGTATGGTGATCAAGCCGTACGGATATGCGATATGGGAGAAGATGCAGGATATTCTTGACAAGATGTTCAAGGATACAGGCCATCAGAACGCATATTTCCCTCTTTTCATTCCTAAGTCTTTCCTCAGCAGAGAGGCTGAGCATGTGGAAGGATTCGCAAAGGAATGTGCTGTAGTCACCCACCACAGGCTCATGGCCGATCCTGACGGAAACGGAGTGGTAGTGGACCCTTCTGCAAGACTTGAGGAGGAACTCATCGTCCGTCCTACTTCGGAGACCATCATCTGGAACACATACAAGAACTGGGTGACCTCATGGAGAGATCTTCCTATCCTCTGCAACCAGTGGGCTAATGTGGTGAGATGGGAAATGCGTACCCGTCTTTTCCTCCGTACTGCCGAGTTCCTCTGGCAGGAAGGACATACTGCACACGCTACCCGTCAGGAGGCTGAAGAGGAGACAATGAAGATGGTGAACGTGTACGCAGATTTTGCACGTAACTATATGGGCGTGCCTGTAGTCGTGGGACACAAGAGTCCTAACGAGCGTTTCGCAGGAGCCCTCGATACAATGACCATCGAGGCCCTCATTCAGGACGGAAAGGCTCTGCAGGCAGGAACATCGCACTTCCTCGGACAGAACTTCGCCAAGGCGTTCGATGTGATGTTTACAAACAAGGAAGGCCAGCAGGAATATGTGTGGGCTACTTCATGGGGAGTTTCAACCCGTCTTATGGGTGCCCTCATCATGGCTCATGGAGACGACAACGGTCTCGTTCTTCCTCCGAAACTTGCTCCTATCCAGGTGGTCATGGTACCTATCACCGGCAAGGATGAGGCTGTCAACAATGCAATCCTCGACAAGATGGCTGCCTTCAAGAAGGAACTTGAGGCAAAGGGAATCAGCGTGAAGATCGACAGCCGTGACACTCTCCGTCCTGGTTTCAAGTTCGCGGAGTGGGAACTCAAGGGTGTGCCTGTACGTCTTGCAATGGGCGGCCGTGACCTTGAGAACGGAACAGTGGAACTTGCTCGTCGCGACACCTGCGAGAAGGCATCTCATCCTCAGGAAGGTGTGGCAGATGTGATTGCTGCACTTCTTGACGAGATCCAGGACAATATCTACGCCAAGGCCCTCAAGTTCCGTGACGAGAGCATCCGCAAGGTAGATACCTGGGAGGAATTCAAGGAAGAGATCACAAAGGGTGGTTTCCTTCTCTGCCACTGGGACGGTACTCCTGAGACAGAAGAGAAAATTAAGGAAGAGACAAAGGCGACCATCAGATGTATACCTGTAGACAGCGCGGTATGCGTTGAGGAGGGAACCTGCATCTATTCAGGCAAGCCTTCGCACCAGAGGGTACTCTTTGCAATTTCTTACTAAACTTTGCTGACTATGAGAAGACTTATCGTTTCAGTGCTCTGCATGATGGCAGTTGTGTCCGTCTCTGCGCAGGAGACTGATCCTCTGAAGGCTGTCAATGAGGCTGCGAAGGCCATCACAGAGGCTCCGCAGGCTGAAAAGAAAGTGGAGAAGCCAAAGTATTGGAGCGAATATCTGACAACAAACATCAAGTTCGGTCAGACTTCGCTTACCAACTGGGCGGCCGGAGGAGACAATACCGTGACTCTGCAGGCATTCATTGACGGCGGAGCCAATTACAAGAAGAACGACCTTTTCTGGAACAACCGTCTCCAACTTGATTACGGTTTTGTCTACGCATCTTCAAAGCCGATTCTTCAGAAGAGTGATGACCGTATTTATCTTGAGAGCAAGTTCGGATACAAGAATGCCAGGATGAAGAACTTCTCCCTGTCCATCAACTACGACTTCAAGTCGCAGTTCAACACAGGATATGACTACCTGACTCCTTCCGTGCCTGCTGACAAATATGGTGACGCTGAAGGAAATGTTCCGGACCTGGATGATCTCAAGCATAAGGACCAGGTGCAGTTGTGGAAGGATGCCCGTAAGATAAAGTCAGGATTCCTTGCTCCTGCATATACCAATCTCGCGGTCGGTATCGATCTGAAGCCGACCAAATGGCTCTCACTCAACATCGCCCCTTTGACCGGAGGCGTGGTGATTGTCAGGGATGAAAGCCTGAGGAAGAACTATGGTATGCATCTGAAGGATGAATACAAGGATCAGGACCTCAGTTCTGTGCAAGCAGATGAATTAGGCTCGTACTACAAGAGTGCAAGGTTTGAATTCGGTGCCCAGATCAAGACCGATATCGCGCTGAATGTAAACGACAATTTCAAGTATACTTCTCAGTTGGTATTGTTCTCGAACTATCTTGACCATCCGGAGAATATCCGTGTGAACTGGGATAACAGGTTCGACTGGAAACTGGCAAAGTATTTCTCCCTGACTCTTACGACTAACCTTATTTACGATGATAAGGTGATGATATATAGTGAGAAGGATGGTGAAACCAAGCAGAGGGTCCAGTTCAAGGAATCACTTTTGTTCGGATTTACTTATACAATCGCAAGCAAGAAGTGATGCTGAACAGATTTGCGAAGAAGGTGGATGAGATGAGGGGGCTGATCAACGGATGGTCAGCCCCTGTCCTTCTTGCTGTGAGCGGAGGAATGGATTCCATGTGTATGGCAGACCTTTTCAAATGTCTTGAAGAGCCTGTCCCATTCGCCGTTGCACATTGCAATTTCCGTCTTCGTGGTGAGGAAAGCGATGGGGACGAGTCCATGGTGCGTAGTTGGGCAGAGGAAAACGGAATTGTCTTCCATCAAAAATCATTTGATACTCAGGCGTTCGCTTCCGAAAAAGGCATCAGCATCGAAATGGCTGCGCGTGAACTAAGATACGGATGGTTTGAGGAACTTTGTGTCAGACATGGATACAAGGCTGTCTGTGTCGCCCATAATGCCAATGACAATGCGGAGACTCTCATGTTGAATCTGCTTCGCGGTTCTGGTCTGAAAGGCCTTTCAGGGATGTCATCGGTCTCTGTTCTTCCGTGCGGAATGGTTTCAGGAGAAAGGATAATTCTTCTCCGGCCGCTGCTCCAGTTTACCCGCAAGCAGATAGAAGGACATGTCTTTGCCCGCAAGGTGCCGTATCGTGAAGACAGTACCAATGCTTCATCCGACTACAAGCGCAACCGTATACGCAATGAGGTGTTCCCGATATTTGAAAAGATAAACCCGTCGTTCATACGCACATTGAACCGCGAGATGGGCTATTTTGCCGAGGCGGAAGATATAATAGATGACTGGGCAGCCGGCATGATTCCGAAGATTACCAGTCATCCTGAGCGTCCTTCCTGTCATCCTGAGCATCAGCGAAGGATCTCTCTCCCTGCTCTAATGAGCCAACCCCGCTGGCGATACCTTCTGTACCGCATTCTGGAACCATACGGATTCAATTCTGCGACTCTTGGTGCCTTGGAAGACCTTCTTTCGTCATCACGTACGCTTTCGGGAAAATGTTTTGAGTCAGAAGGATATATGCTACAGACAGGCCGTGATGAACTTGTGATTGTGCCGAGACTGTCTCAGACTGATCCGATTGCGGCCGGATCCATCCTTCCTGTCAGAACTGCTGGAAATCATCATTTTGCCGGACATGTAGTCAAGGTTGAAGTGTTGGATCGGGACCCGGGGATGTCTCTGAAACAGCCTGCAGGAGTACTGGTCATGGATGCGGCAAGAATCAGATTCCCTTTTGTCATCCGCAGATGGCGTCATGGCGACTGGTTCATTCCTATAGGGATGAAGGGAAAGAAGAAGATAAGTGATCTCTTTGCTGATCTGAAGTATGATGAGTTCATGAAGAACGATGCTCTGATGATAGTCGATGTGCAGACCTCCGGGCTTGCAGATGCGGGACATATCGCAGGTGTAGTCGGTGTGAGGATAGATGACCGATACAAGATAACGGAAACCACAGAAAAAATAATACGTATAACTCTCGACCATGAAGAAGATATTTAGTTTGTTCCTGTCGCTGGCATTGATGACAGGATGTTCGCAGCATTTCATTACCGATAAGGATTATCGCGATGCAGTGTCGGAAGACCTGCTGCTGCGTATGGAAATTCTTGAGGCAGGCGGCATAGACCTGGATCAGATGGACTTGGGTCAGGATGAACTGGAGGCAATGCGGTTCCTTTATGCATATATGCCGTTGGGCGATATGGTAAACCATGCGCCGGAGTACTATCTTGAGCATTACCGTCTTACTGAGAAGGCTCTGAAGACCATGCCGTGGGGACGGGACATTCCTGAAAGGGAAGTCAGGCATTTCGTGCTCCCGGTCCGTGTCAATAATGAGAATCTCGATTCATCAAGGACCGTCTTTTATGATGAACTTGCTCCAAGAGTGCGGAATCTTTCAATGTATGATGCCGTGCTTGAAGTCAATCACTGGTGCCATGAGAAGGCTGTCTATATGCCGTCCGACCGCAGGACAAGTTCGCCTCTTGCGACTGTGAAGACTGCATATGGCCGTTGCGGCGAGGAG
The DNA here is from genome assembly GCA_017474265.1 of Bacteroidales bacterium. Taxonomy (GTDB): domain Bacteria; phylum Bacteroidota; class Bacteroidia; order Bacteroidales; family UBA932; genus Cryptobacteroides. The sequence continues at coordinate 15,150 of JAFVHZ010000153.1, forward strand.
TCTACTCTTCTTGTAGCGGCCCTCAGGTCGGTGGGAATACCGGCCCGTCAGGTATACACTCCGAGATGGGCCCATACTGACAGCAATCATGCCTGGGTGGAGGCCTGGGTGGACGGAGAGTGGTATTTCCTCGGAGCGTGCGAACCGGAGCCTGTTCTGAACCTCGGCTGGTTCAATGCTCCTGCGAGTCGCGGAATGCTCATGCATACCAATGTCTTCGGTCGGTACAATGGCCCAGAGGAGATAGTGCGTGAGACTCCGAACTATACGGAAATAAATGTCATATCGCATTATGCTCCGGAGTCTGCATCTGTTGCGGTGACCGTCACTGACACTGATGGAAATCCTGTGCAGGATGCGAAGGTGAGTTTCCAGATATACAATTATTCGGAGTTCAACAGCGTGGCGTTCAAGATGACCGACAAGGATGGACAGACTTCATTGACTGCCGGACTGGGAGATATGATGATACACGCATCAAAGGAAGGACGTTTCGGTTATGCAAAGGTGACATATGGAAAGGATGCGTCGGTGACTATACCGCTCTCGTATCAGGAGGGAAGCGATATTCCGCACGTAGAGATGGAAATAGTCCCTCCGGTGGAGAATGCCCAACTCCCTGATGTCACAGATGAGCAAAGGGCGGAAAATACATGCCGTATGGAATATGAGGACTCTCTCAGGAATGCCTATGTGGCGACATTCCATAATGACGCCACTGCGCGCGCGTTTGCCGAGACTCATGGTCTTGATGCCGATGCCACCTCAAAGGTGCTCGTGGCCTCACGTGGCAATCATGCTGAACTTGCCGCGTTCCTGGAGAAGGCGGCAGGTTCAGGTCTCGGACAGAGGGCTCTCGACCTGTTGCTCTCCATTTCTGAAAAAGACCTGAGGGATACACCTGCTTCAGTATTGGAAGACCATCTTTATAATACACCGGTGGATGCCGATGTCATGAAGGTCCTTTGCCCGAGGGTGTCTACCGAACTGCTGGTTCCATACCGTGCCTTCCTTCAGGACGCCCTGCCTGAGTCTCTGGCCGATACCATACGAACTGATCCGTCCCTGTTCGTGAACTGGTGTAAGGACAACCTTACCTGCCATGATGACATCAGTCTCAGATATGTGCAGTTGGATCCGTGCAGGGTGTGGGAGACACGCCTTGCCGACAAGGGCTCACGCGAAATATTCTTTGTCGCAGCATGCAGGAGTTTCGGAGTCCATGCATGGCAGGATACCGTGACGGGAGTCGTGAAATACGAGAAGGACGGACTTGTTTATGATGTGGATTTCGATGCTTCTGAACAGGAGGTGGCTCCTAAAGGATATCTGCGTCTGAATTACAGGCCGATTCCGCTTCTGGATGATCCGAAGTATCAGGTCCACTTTACCCTTTCCAAGTATGATGACGGTGTATTCAGACTTCTGAATTACGGAAAGGCTGATACGTGGTCGACTATGTTCAAGGATGGTACGGAGATGGATTGCGGTTATTATATGCTTGTGAGCGGTTCGAGAATGGCCGGCGGAAACGTCTTTGCCGATGTCGAATATTTTACCGTAGAGGAAGGAAAGACGACTGTTGCGGAACTTGTGATGAGGGATGTTACTGACCAGATCCGTGTTATCGGAAGTTTTGATTCGGAGATGAAGTATAAGGCCCTTCCGGATGTGTCGTCAGACATATCGGAAGCCGTGGAGACATCTGTGCTTGCCACTACAGGACGAGGATATTTCGCAGTCGCCCTCGTTGATTATGGCACTGAGCCTACCAATCATGCCTTTATGGACATATCGGCTGCTGCTAAGGAACTGGAGGCATGGGGAAGACCTCTTCTGGTGATCTTTGCTTCAGATGAGGACTTCAGAAAGTTCCGTGCAGACCATTTCAATCTGCCTTCTACAGTGCATTACGGTATAGACGTCGACGGCAGGATGAGGGAGATGATTTCAACTGAGATGAAACTGGACAAGGGTGGCCGTCTGCCGCTCATAGTTCTGGCAGATACGTTCAATCGTGTCGTATTCTTCTCTCAGGGATATAATATCGGACTGGGTGACAGCCTGGTCAAGACTTCAAAGGCCTTATAGTGGCGGCGACCCTGCGTGCCGTAGTCCTTACGGTTCCGTATGGGTCGTCTTCACTTCCCATAGCGACATCAGGATTGCGGAAGATCATTCCGCTTTCAACAGGCTCTCTTGCCGAGAAGTGAAACTCCTTCGCGCCTGAGAGCCTTGCTATTTCCTGTATGTTACCCTCGTTGATGCCGCAGCCGGGCATGATTATGATTCTGTTACCTGCTTCCTTGACCAGTTGTGACAGCATGTGCAGGCCTTCCTTTGCTGTCGGCATGCAGCCTGACGTGAGGATTCTCCTGCAGCCAAGGTCAACGATGTCTTCAAGGGCGAGCATAGGGTCAGAAGTGTGGTCGAAGGCCCTGTGGAAGGTCACCGGCGTGTCTCCGGCCGCTTCCATGAGCCGTGACATTGATTCCTTGTCCACCATGCCGTCAGGGAGGAGACAGCCGAATACAAGTCCGTCTGCTCCTAATTCCTTTGCAATCCTGATGTCATGCAGCATTTCCTCCAATTCGTCAGAGGTATAAAGGAAATCTCCACCACGGGGCCTGATGATGACGTTCATACCTATGCTTATGTTTTCCCTGGCTTTCAGTATCATTCCATATGAAGGAGTCGTGCCTCCTTCCGGGATGCCGGCGCAGAGTTCGACTCTGTCGGCGCCTCCTTTCTGTGCCTCAATGCAACTTGCGACCGAATTGGCGCATATCTCGACCTTATACATTATCTTATGCAGATTTCATATGGAATCCTTGCGTATACCTTTCCTGTCATGTCTGCATTCCATCCGATGAATGCCTCATAGACGTTTTCGAAAGGTGTGCCGGCAAAAGCATTTTCAGTGCTGCCTCCAAATGATTCCAACAGGATGTCCAAAGTCGTCTGAGGCTTAGGGTATTCCACGATCTGTACGTCTTCAGGACCAGCGGCTCCTGTTGCGGCTGCGGCAAATCTGATGGCATCCTCGATGGTGCCGATTTCGTCCACAAGGCCTATTTCAAGGGCATCAGCACCACTCCATACACGGCCCTGTGCGATATTGTCCACTTCTGCAACAGACATTCCGCGTCCTTCTGAAACCACCTGTGTGAACTTGTCATAGATTCTCTCGACAGAAGCCTGCATATAGTCGAGTTCGCTTTGAGTCAGTGGCCTCAGGCCATTGTACATGTCGCTGTGTCTGTTGGAATTCACCGGGGTGATGTTGATGTGTATCTTGTCCTTCATTGTGCCGCTGAGGTCAGGTATCAGACTGAATACTCCGATGGAACCGGTCAATGAAGTGGCGTTTGCATATATCTTGTCGCAGTTTGCTGAAATCCAGTATCCTCCTGATGCAGCATAGTCTCCGTATGATGCAATGACAGGGGTACTCTCCCTAAGAAGATCGAGTTCTGTCTTTATCTTCTCTGAAGCCAGAACGCTTCCGCCAGGAGAGTTCACACGCAGGACCACAGCCCTTATGCTGGAGTCTCTGCGGACATCGGCTATTATTTGTGCAAATCTGTCTCCTGCCACCTGCTGCTTGCCTTTCCCATCTACGATATTCCCTTCTGCATAGATGACGGCAATCTTGTTCTTAGCCTTGTAGTTGACAGTATTCTTGATTTTTGCGTAGTCTGCGAGCGAGATGCCCTTGACGTCCTTGTATCTGTCTGCAACATAAAGGTCGCAGAGTTTCTGCTCAAGTTCATTAAGGTTGAGAAGTTCGTCTACAAGACCATTCTCCACCCAGTCTGACGGGAAGTTGAGTTCCAGATTGTCAAGGATTCTGTTGAGGTCTTCTGTTGAAATGCCTCGCGATTCCGCGATTTCAACGGCCCATGCGTCCCATATCGATTCGATCATCTCGGAATTCTGTTCCATGTTTTCCTTGCTTGAGGAATTCCTGACGAACATTTCTCCTGCCGATTTGTATTTTCCGTGACGGATGAGTTGAACGTTCACTCCGAGTCTGGCAAGGAGGTCCTTGAGGAAGATCATCTGTGAAGAGAGTCCGTTGAACATGTTCAAGCCTCCGTCATGTGGAGTCATGTATATCTTGTCAGATGCGGAAGCAAGGTAGTAACTTGCGTTATCCGGGTTTTCGATGTACGATACGACAGCCTTGCCGCTCTGGCGGAAGTTCACGAGAGCCTTGCGCAGTTCCTCGAATTGGGCGAATCCGCCCATGGCGCCGTCAGGCCTGAGGTAAATGAATGTCACAGCAGGGTCGGTTGCTGCAGCATTGATAGCCTTGATGGCACTGTAAATGCCTATAGGTGTCGTGGTCTCACCGCTTCCCTGCAGCATTGCCAGAGGATCTGCTTCCTGAGTCTGTTCTGCCAATGTGAGGGCTGCCATATCTATCTTCAGCACAGCCCTTTCCGGCATCACAGGCTGAGAATCACCTAGAGCTGCGAGAGAACCGAACACCGCAATCATCAGAAAAAAAGACACAAAGGCGAAGACTACCAGTCCTGCCATTGTGGCGAGAGTCATCTTAACAAATTCTTTCATATATAAGTTCCTTTTATTATTGACAATTTGACGCTTTGAATACAAATGTACTACAAAAATCTCGCAATTTGAATGTTTTTTGTAACTTTGCAGATTGTATGAAGAATGTCATGATGAAAATATCCGCATTTCTGCTGTCCATATGGTACTGTATGAGTATCATAGGCTTTGATGTGCATACATGTATGGAGAGCGGAGAAAGTTTTGTCGTGACTGTTCTTGAGGGTACGGATTGCGGGGATATCCATCCTGAACATACCTGTTGTGCTGATGTTGTGAGCCATTGCTGCAGTTGCTGCCATCACGACGATACGTCCGAGCATGATGGAACGGCTTCTGTAGAAGAACAGGACTGCTGTCATGATGATATTCAGGTACTTGTATTGACCGGTGGCCGTTCTGATGATGAAGGCCGTCATCATTATGATATGGTTTCCCTGTATGCTTCCGTTGCAGTTGAACCGTGTTTTTCTGTTGCCCCTCGGAATTTCTCCAATTCAATGTCAATGCCCGATTCCGGGTTGATTGTGCCTGGGGAAAGTCAGTCTTTCCTTTCTGTCTGGCGTATCTGATACTTGTTTTTCGGAGGCCGGGCTCGGACATGGGGGTTAAAAACCATGGCCGCCCGTGGCCTTGTGAACGGGAGGGGCCCACGAAGTGGGAGGGATTCAGTTTTTAAATCCCATGTCCGAGCCCGGCAAAAACAGAATTAGAGAATCAGAGAATCAAAGAATCATGAAAAAGACATTAATATTATTTGCGGCACTTATCGCCGCTATTCCGGCCTTCTCACAGGTCCTGGACCAGCATGGCCACGCTGTTGATACTACGGAAATCTACGGAGAACGTGCTGATAGTCTGGATGCTGCCGTATTCGTGTCAAGGCAGGCCGGAAACTATCTTTCCAAAGGAAAGGAAATCAGGACAGAAGTCATATCTGCTGCCGGCCTCTGCAAGATGGCATGCTGCAACCTTGCAGAAAGTTTCGAGAACTCGGCAAGTGTCACTGTCGGTTATTCCGATGCTGTGACCGGTGCACGCCAGATCCGTCTTCTCGGTCTTTCCGGAGTATATACCCAGATGCTTGACGAGAACCGTCCTGTCATGCGCGGTCTTTCTGCGCCATTCGGCCTTTCATATGTTCCTGGCCAGTGGCTGGAGAGCATCCAGATCGCCAAAGGGGCATCATCCGTGATAAACGGAGTGGAGTCGATGACCGGTCAGATCAATATGGAGCATCGCAAGCCTACCGATGAGAAGCCTCTTTTCCTTAACGGTGCGGTTATGAGCGATACCAAGATGGATTTCAATTTCGCATCATCACTCCAGATGGGTTATAAATGGAGCACTGTCATCCTTGGGCATGTGTCAGGAAACATAGCACCGCATGATATGGACGGAGACGGTTTCATCGATGAACCTAAGATGCTCCAGTTCAATCTTGCCAACAGGTGGCTCTATCAGGCTGACAACGGTGTTCAGGTCCGTTTCGGCGTACGTGCTCTGCAGGACAGCAGGCTCGGAGGCCAGATGCTGAAGGGAAAGGACGGCGAGAACGTATATTACGACAAGGACACATACACCTTGTTCCCGAAGGAAGGACAGGTCGATCCATGGGGATCGGACATCCTCAACCGTTCCATCAACGGATACATGAAGATCGGTATTCCTCTCTCTGAGGACAACTCTCAGAACATTGCCCTTGTCGGAGACTACAGTTATCAGGATATGGACTCATATTTCGGATCTACAAAATATGTTGCCGGACAGCACTCTGCATTCGGAAACCTCCTGTATCAGAACGAGATAAACGAGTCCCACAAGTTCACTCTCGGAATGAGCGCCACTTATGACAGGTATATGGAGGACTTCAGAAGGGCGATATGGTTCGATGCAAAGGAGAATGTGGCTGAAAGGGCCGGACTCACGCAGATGGCTGTTGGTGGAGTATTCGGAGAATATACCTATCATGCCGGGGATAAGTTCTCTGCTATCGTGGGACTCCGTGGAGACTGGTACAAGAAGTCAGGAACAAAGATTGAGGGAAGGTTCTCTCCACGTGTCACTCTCAAGTACATGCCTGTAGATGAAATCGTCATCAGGGCCAACGGAGGCCGTGGCGTAAGATATTCGACCCCTCTTATCGACAACATTGGCGTGTTCTCTACCGGAAAACTCTTCAAGGGTGCATACAACGAGCATATTCTTGAGGATGCATGGACTTTCGGAGGCAACATCACCTATTACATGCCGTTCGGAGCATCGTCGAATACTTATCTGAGTTTCGACTATTTCCGTACTCAGTTCACTCAGCAGATGGTAGTTGACTATGAGCGTTTCGCAAATGTAATAGACTTCTATGCTCTGGACGGAGGACGTTCATTCACAGATAACTTCCAGTTGGATTTCTCGGTGGATCCGGTAGAAAGATTCAATATCACAGCGACATTCCGCTACACCAATGCAAAGATCGAACTGGCTGAGAGAGGTCTTGTCGAGAAGCCGATGACAAGCAGGTTCAAGGGAGTCCTCAACCTGCAGTATGCCACAAACCTCAACAAGTGGATATTTGACTTTACAGCGTCATTGAACGGTTCATGCCGTGTCTATGACTTCATGAAGGACCTCAAGGATGCTGACGGAAACCTTCTGTATGAGAACGGACGTACGCCGATGTATCCGCTCCTTTATGCTCAGGTGACCCGCAGATTCAAGGGCTGGGATGTATATGTCGGAGCGGAGAACCTCACCAACTTCAGACAGAAGAATGCAGTCATAGGTGCAGCAAATCCGCGCCAGCCGTCTTTCGATGCAAGTTGCATCTGGGGCCCTCTCATGGGAATCAAGGCACATGTGGGCTTCCGCTTCACTCTTTGGAAGAAGGCGTAAGTGAAATCTGTTAAATTTTAACTATATGAAAAAGACAATCGTAATCATTCTTGCTGCTCTGATCGCACTGCCTGCTTCTCTTGCTGTTTCAGCGGCAGAAATCTCAGAAAATGTTGCTCTTGCAGATGCCAAGCCTAAGAAGAAGAAAGGCGAGGTAAAGGAAGTAGTTTTTGTTGTACACCTGCACTGTGAGAACTGTGTGAAGAAAGTTCAGGAAAACATCGCGTTCGAGAAGGGCGTGAAGGATATGAAGGTATCTCTCGAGGACCAGACAGTAGCATTGAAATATGATGCTTCAAAGACTTCTGAAGCCACTTTGAAGGCTGCCATCGAGAAGTTGGGATATCCTGTGAGCGGCACACTGCAGCCAGGACAGGAGCATCACCATGACCATCATCATGGTCATGAGCACGCACACTAGACACTGCTCAGTCTTCCTTGCGGAACCGGAATATGACGGGGAGCAACGCTATGATATAGCCTATGGCCGCTATGCCGAGCGAAACCATAAGAATATCCGGCCACGATAATATTACAGGATATGCCTGGACAATGAATTGTCCGGGCATTTTTATGAATCCGAAGTATTGCTGCAGGAGTGTGAATCCGATGCCCGCTATCAGGCCTCCAGCAAGCCCCGCAAGCGATATCATCCATCCTTCGAAGATGAATATTCTGCGAATGAGTCCCTTTCCCGCACCCATGCTCCGCAGGGTGTCTATATCGGACTTCTTTTCGATGATGAGCATCGTGAGACTGCCGAAGATATTGAAGGAAATTATTATGATGATAAAGAACAGGATCATTATGGTCGCTATCTTTTCGTAGCGCATCATCTTGTAGAGGGATTCGTTCTGCTGGAAACGGTCTCGTACACGGTATCCTGTGCCGAGCCTTTCCGCTATTTCGTTCTGAAGTCTCTTCAATTCCTTTTCGGATGTTCCCTGTACGAGCCTGATTTCAACCGCGGAGACTTCGTCTTCATAGTCCAGAAGTGCCCTCATGGTCTCTATCGGCACTATCATCAGTTCCTTGTCAATCTCGTCATTCACAGAGAAGATTCCTTCCGGGAACACTTTGACCGATCTCAATGCAGATGCAGGGTCGGCAAGTGATATACGTCCTGTGCGGGTGGGGAAGTGGATTTCAACAGGTGCTACGAATCGTGGGCTTATCCCCATTTCATATGCAAGGATGTCTCCTACTACTGTTAGAGGCACATCTCCTTTATGAAGACGGAACCTCCCGTCGCAGATGTGGTCGCGTAACGGTGTTTCCTCTTCGTATATCCAGTCCACGCCCTTGGCTTTGGCGAGTCCCTGCTTCCCCTCGTATGTGATGAATACGCTCTCCTGGAGCACGCAGCACATGTTCATCACGGATTCCTGCTCATATATCCAGTCATAGACTTCTCCTTCAGGGACGAATACCTTCCCTTCTACCGGGGTAATCATAAGATCGGGTTCGACGTTGCCCATCATGGACCTGATGAGCGAGTCGAACCCGTTATATACGGACAGTATTATGATGAGGGCGGCTGTTCCGATAGCCATGCCGATGGAACTTATCGCCGATATTATGTTTATCACATTATGTGACTTCTTGGCAATAAGGTATCTTCCGGCTATGAATGGCGCCAATTTCATTTCCCCAACGTCATTGCGAGGTCCGGAGGACCGTGGCAATTATTTCTTCAGGAGTTCTTCGATATGCTCCACATAATCAAGCGAGCTGTCGAGGTAGAATGCTATTTCCGGCACGATGCGAAGTTGCTTTGCCACCTTGTTGCCGAGTTCGCCGCGAAGTGCCTTGCTGTTTTCTTCCAGCGTCTGCATCACGGCCTCAGCCTTCTCGGACGGGAAGATGCTCACATATATCTTTGCAACGGAAAGATCCGGACTCACCTTCACTCCGCTCACTGACACAAGTGCTCCGCCGAATGCTGCCATGCCTTTGCTGCGGATGATCTCAGCGATATGCTTCTGCAGTTCCTTCGCTACCTTCAACTGCCTTGTACTCTCAATGTTCTTTTCCATTAAGCGATTACTTTAATGATGAAGTAATTCTTCTTTCCCTTCTGCGCAAGAATGTACTTGCCGTTGATGAACGACTCCTCGCCGATCTGCGCGTTGATGTCATTCACCTTTTCCTTGTCGATGCTTACTCCGTTAGCCTGGATCATCTTGCGGCACTCACCCTTTGACGGGAAGACCTGAGTCTCGCCTGCGAGGAGGTCGATGAGGCCGATAGGGAACTTCTCTGCAGGAACCTCAAATGTAGGCACTCCGTCGAATACGGCGAGGAATGTCTTCTCGTCAAGGCTCTTGAGGGCGTCCTTGGTTGCGTTTCCGAAAAGCATCTGTGATGCAGCCACGGCGTTCTCATATTCCTGCGCTCCATGAACCATGGTGGTCACTTCCTTTGCAAGCAGTTTCTGGAGTTCGCGGCGCTCAGGTGCTTCGGCGTGCTGCGCGATGGCGCTGTCGATCTCGTCCTTGCCGAGCATGGTGAAGATCTTGATGTACTTCTCTGCGTCAGAGTCAGATACATTGAGCCAGAACTGGTAGAACTGGTATGGAGA
>JAFVHZ010000154.1 GCA_017474265.1 Bacteroidales bacterium
GAACCGATGATGATGGCCTTGGGGTAGTTGCGTGACGGATTGTTTACATCCATCACATGAACGCCCATCATCTCCATTCCTGCATAGAACAGGAATATGCTGCTTGCAAGAACGAGGTTGTCCATCTTGGTAAGGTCCGGGAAGAAACTCTGCGACATGTCCATATAGTTGTGTCCGCCCGTTGCTATATAGATGATTCCCAGCACTATGAGCATGCCGGCAGGTATGATGGTACCTATCAGGCCGCCCCATTTGCTGATCTTTCCGACCCATCCGAGTCCTTTCAGTGCGATGAATGTCGCAGCCCAGTAGATGGCAAGGACTGTCACGAGAGTGAATACCTTGTTTGAAGCGAGTACTGCGTCAGAGGCGCCGTTCAGGCCTATGTATGCAAATGATACTGCACCGAAGGTCAGGACTGTAGGATACCAGATGGTGGATTCTATCCATTGAAGCCATATGGCAAGAAAACCTTCCTTGGGTCCGAACGCTTCACCGATCCATCTGAAGACACCACCCTGCTTATCGGCGAACATTGCCGCCAGTTCGGCAGCAACCATTGCCGTAGGAATAAGGAACACGATGGCTGCAAAGAGGTAGTAGAATGCCGATGATAAGCCGTAGACGGCTTCTGACGGCAGTCCTCTCAGACTCACGACCGCTGTAATGTTCATTATGGCCAGGGTCGCTACACTCAGTTTGAATGCTTTTCCTGCATTTCCGTTATTTGTCTTCATAGTCTGTATTCTTTTAAATTCTCCGTATCCTAATGGGTGTAGACATGCCCCTTATGTTTTTCCCCTTTGTTGAACTTGATGCGTGATGGAGTAGGGTATTCCAGTGCGTCAAGTTCCGCTACTGCGTCCTTTATGTCGGCGATGAGCATGTCTGCCATGTCGCGTGTCATGTCCTGACGGACCACTATCCTCATCACCACCATGTCCTCTATGTCCTTAGGCATCGTGTATGCCGGCACCATCCATCCTTTCTGCATCAGTTTGTCCTGAAGGTCGAACAGCGTCCAGTTCGCCTTTTCGTCATATTCCGGTTTCATCATCCAGATGAAGAGCGGATTGTCAAGAGTCTTAGAATAATTCATGAAGCATGGCATCTTTCCTATCGAATCATGACAATATTGTGCGATGGCCATAGAGTTGGAATGGACTTCGCGGTATCCTTCCACGCCGAGATGGATGAAATTGTAGTATTGTGCCAGAATCTGTGCTCCGGGACGTGAGAAGTTGAGTCCTACCTGTGTGATGCTGGCTCCCAGGTAATTGACACTGAATGACATATCCTTAGGCAGATATGACTTGTCCCGCCATACCACCCATCCCAGACCGGGATACACAAGACCGTATTTATGGCCTGAAGTCGATATTGAAATCACCCATTTCAGACGGAAGTCCCATTTCTTGTCAGGATTGAGGAACGGGAGGATGAATCCTCCTGATGCAGCGTCAACATGTATAGGGATCTCATATCCTGTCTTTGCGTTGAATTCTTCAAGTGCGTTGTTGAGTCCTTCGACGTCGTCGTTCATGCCCGTCCATGTCACGCCGGCAACAGGTACTATGCATATTGTGTTCTCATCGCACATTTCGATTGCCTTCTTGATGTCCAGAGTAGGGTGGGTGCGGGTGATGGGCACTGTCCTCATCTCTATCTGCCAGAGTTGGCAGAACTTTTCCCATACCACCTGATAAGCCGTACTCATAACGAGATTCGGCTTGTCGAAAGGCTTTCCTGCCGCCTTTCTGCGTTCACGCCATCGCAGCCATGCCGCCACTCCGCCCAGCATACAAGCCTCTGACGATCCGATGCCGACAGCGCCGGTCTTCCATTCGTTCTTTTCCGGAGTATGCCACATGTTCGCCACCATGTTGATGCATCTTCCGCACATCACCGCCACACGAGGGTATTCCGTCTCGTCGATGTAGTTGATGTTGACCGACTCGTTCATGAGTCTGGTGCCGTAGTCGTCCATATATGTTGTGACGAAAGTCGCAAGATTGAGCATCGGCTTGGTCTGAGGGAATGTCTCGTCCTTTACCAGACGGTAGGCGGCTTCCGCATCTGTCCCATGCTGAGGAATGAACTCAGCAGGTGCAGGCATATCTGTCATTTTCTTTTCCATAATCATATATATTAATAATGTAACATTTCAAGCATACGGACCTAGTCACAAAATGTGCCAGAAGGGGCATGTATCTAATTTGATATATCTGCAGAGTACCCTTCGACCCTGGTATACATTAACAAGGATAAAACCGTTTGCGTGGATGTAACATAATTTTAACATATTTGAAACCTGACACATTTTTTCTTTGAAAAACCGTTTAAAAGATGTGCGTTTTACATTTCTTATTTTTATATTTGAAAGAAGATTCGCTTGAAAACATTTTAATGTAACATTAATTAATAACCATCCCTTACGGGAAAAACACCAAAAATTAACCCTATGATGAAAAGTAAATCACTTACTCATCTGTTCGGACTCATCGCCTTGCTGCTTTTGACGTCCGTGCATTCTTTCGCCCAGAACCTGCACGTGCAGGGTAGGGTGCTGGATGAACTTGGGGGGGGCTTGATAGGAGCCGGCGTGGTCATTCAAGGAACCACTAAAGGAACTATCACAGACATCGACGGAAACTTCGATCTCCCGTCTGTCCCTCAGGGTACTGTGCTCGAAATTTCTTGCGTAGGCTACGAGACATTGGAGGTTCAGGTTACAGGATCTCGCATCGATGTCACTCTGAAGCCTGACACAAGATTGCTCGACGAGTCTGTTGTCATCGCCTATGGACAGCAGAACAAGGTCACCATTACCGGTGCCGTTACTGCAGTCAGCGGTGAATCCCTCCTGAAGTCGCCTGTAGCGAATGTCGCCAATGCACTTCAAGGAAATCTTCCCGGTGTCTCAGCAGTCCAGCCTTCAGGTATGCCTGGTGCCGATGAACCTGTCATCAGGATCCGTGGCGTCGGCTCGTTGAACAGTGCGGAACCACTTGTGCTTGTCGACGGTGTCGAGCGTCCATTCTCACAGTTGGACCCTAACGAAATCGAGAGTATCTCTGTCCTCAAGGACGCATCTGCAACTGCAGTGTTCGGTGTACGTGGCGCAAACGGTGTCATCCTCGTGACAACAAAGCGCGGTGAAGTCGGAAAGGCTTCCGTCACTGCTTCAGTCAGTGCAGCAATGCAGAGCATCGCACAGTTCATCGACTTTGCTGATTCATATACATATGGTCAGATGTTTAATTACACACAGATTACCGATGCTCTTCCGATGGATAAGTGGCCTGGTACTTCAAAAATCGATGATTATTCTCCATATTCGAACATCCGTTTTTCTCAGAGTGTGATGGAGCATTTCCGTCTGGGGGACATGCCTACAACATTCCCAAGTATTAACTGGATTGACTATATCATGAATGATGTAGCATGGCAGGAGCAGGCTAATGTTAATGTATCAGGTGGTACCGACAGAGTCCGTTACTTCGTTTCTGCTGGTTTCCTGAACCAGAACTCTCTGTTCAAGACTTTCTCAAGCAACAAGAACGAGACCTTCGACTATCAGCGTCTTAACTATCGTGCCAACCTTGATATCGACATCTCTAAGTACAGTCAGTTGAACATCACTCTCGGAGGCCGTATGCAGGACCGCAACACCATGGGTGGTGGTGAAGGTTTCCTTTTCCGCTATCTCCAGGGTGCTACACCTTTTGCAGGTGCAGGTATAGATGAGCAAGGTCGTCATATAATATCCGATCAGGGTATTGTCGGTGATTTTGACCGTTCTGCGCTTTCGAACTATTATAACCTCGGTTATACAAATGAAAGTACAAATGTCTTGAACTTTGACGTTCAGTATAAACTCGATATGAGTTTCCTTACAAAAGGTCTTGATTTCAAGGTAAAGGCTTCATACAACTCGGAGTATACTGCCCGCAAGGACCGCGAGAACGGTTATGGTACAGGCGTACAGTATATTGCAACACTTGTAGATGGAAAGGAAGTGCTCCGCAAGGAAAATGTAACCTGGCCACTTCCTTATTCAGAAGCAAAGTGGGGTGGCCGTAACTGGTATGCTGAGGCAAGTCTTAATTATGCCCGCAAGTTTGGCAAGCATAATGTAGGTGCCCTCCTTCTCTATAACCAGAGCAAGACATATTATCCATGGGACTCAGATGACGGTCTTTATCAGTCCATCCCTAAAGGTTATGTCGGTCTGGTGGGCCGTGTCACTTATGACTATGACACCAAGTACCTTCTTGACTTCAATATCGGTTACAACGGTTCAGAGAATTTTGCCCCGGGTAAGCGATACGGTCTTTTCCCTTCAGTCTCAGTAGGTTGGATTCCGTCTCAGGAGAAATGGTGGGAGCCTATTAAGGATTATTTCGGATATTTCAAGATCCGTGCTTCATACGGTATTGTAGGTAATGACAACACAAGAGGTGCCCGTTTCCTCTATCTCCCTGGTGCATGGCAGTTCTTCCAGGGTTCTCAGACAAAGAATCCTCAGGATCGTGGTACCAACTTCGGAGTCAATGGAAACTGGCTTCAGGGTGTAAAGGAACTTACCGCCGGAAACCCTAACGTTACTTGGGAGACTGCTACCAAGATCAATGTCGGTGTTGATGCTGCATTCTTCAAGGACCAACTCCATGCTTATGTGGATTTCTTCTGGGAAGACCGTAAGGACATCCTTGTGGACAACTCATCTGTTCTGTCAGCTGTTACATCGCTCCCTTCAGGATATGTAAATCAGGGTCGTGTGAAGAACCATGGTTTTGAAGTTACTCTGAACTGGGAGCAGAAATTCGGAGACTTCCGTTATTCGATTTCACCAAACTTTGCTTTTGCAAGAAACAAGGTCATCGAGATGCTCGAGGTCAAGCCTATGTATGACTACCTCAGCAGGACCGGTCTCCCTGTAGGTCAGCCTTTCGGTTACGACCTCTTTGAGTTCTATGAGCAGGGTGCTACTGAGCAGCGCTACTTAGATAAATATGGTGTTGACATGCCGGACCAGAAGGTGGCACTTAAGAATGGAGACGCTGTATATGTTGACTTGAACGAGGACGGTGTCATTGATGGAAATGACCAGAAACCTCTCGGTTATACGGATGTTCCTGAAATCACATACTCTTTGAACTTCAATTTCCAGTGGAAGGGACTTGATTTCACTATGCTTTGGATAGGTGCGGACCATGTAAGCCGTAAGTTGAACGGATACTTCCGTGACCAGTTCGGCTCTACGAACAAGTCTGCTCTTACCCAGTGGGTTGCAGATAATTCATGGACAGAGGATAATCCTGACGCAATCCTGCCTCGTATTTCATTCACGAATTCCGTTCATAATAATCGAGACTCGCGAGCATGGATGGTCGACTCCAAGTATGTACGTCTGAAGAATGTCGAGATAGGTTATACATTCACTCCTAAAAAGGATGCATTCTTTAATTATATAAGGGTTTATGCTTCCGGAAACAACCTCCTCACCTTCGCTGACTTCAAGGGTAATGACCCTGAGGCTCCGGGTACCGGACTTGATTATGGTATGCGTTATCCGATGACCCGTCTCTTCAACATCGGTGCACAGTTTAACTTCTAATTGCTATGCTATATGAAAAAGATATTGAGCAATATACTTATTATAGGTCTTTGTGCAGCCTTTTTCAGTACGGCCTGTGTTGAAAAGTTTGCTGTCGGAGATGCCTTTCTTGAGAAGGCCCCTGGCGTAGACGTCAATATTGATACTGTATTTTCGAATGCTGAATACACCAGAAACTTTCTCTGGAGTGCATATGGGCAGATATATTGTACCTATACAAACGGAAACATGATGAACGGTGCGCCAATTGACGCCCTTACTGATTCATATCATTGTTATTGTGGATGGGGTGGCCCATTTAAATCATACTATCCGGGACTTCTTACTGAAGATGCTCAGGACACAGACGACAGCAACTTTATGGGAAGATTCTCTTATTCTACAAGGCCGAATGTTCTTGATGCTGATGCCGGTGGACGTGTGTCAATTTATGAGACTGTGCGTAAATGCTGGCAGATAATCGAGAATATCGACAGAGTTCCAGATATGTCTGAGGAGGAAAAGAGCCGTCTCCGTGGTGAAGCCTATACCATCATGGCAAGCCGTTATTATGACGCCTTCCGTAACTTCGGAGGACTTTGTCTTGCCAAAAGAGCATATGCAGTCGGTGAGAATTTCGAGGATGGTCGTGCTACAGCGATGGAGACAGTTGAATTCATCGACTCTCTTATCGTATGTGCAATCAAGGAACCGGGATTTATCTGGAATCTTGAAAATGCAGATCAGGGACAGTGGTCAGGTCGTCTGACCCGTGCTTCTGCCCGTGCTCTCCGTGCCAAGGTATGGATGTTTGCAGCATCTCCTCTCTTCAACGATGACAAGCCTTATATGGAATATAATCCTCTTAAGGTCACAGAATTCACCAATATCAACCATGTATGGTTCGGAAAGAAGGATCCTACCCTCTGGAACCGTTGTCTTGAATATTGTGAGGACTTTTTTGAAGACAACGCAGCAAATGGCAACTATTATCAGTTGATCCAGCCTGCAACTCAAGATGAAGGCGGCTACCGTATGGCTTTCCGTAGAGCATACAGATACCGCAATGATGCGACCAATCATGAGAAACTATTCGAGGCACATCCATCCCAATATATGTCAAGTACAGCAGTAAACGGTACTATCGACCAGAACGGTTGGGGCTGGGGTTGGGCTGGATTCGCAATTGACGGACTACGTCAAGGCGGAGCAACTCCTACAAATGAACTGATGGAATGTTTTGGTATGGCAGACGGACGTGTCTTCCCTTATACAGATATATATGGTGAAGGCAAGAATCCTCAGGGAATCGACATTTTTGTTGACCGAGATCCACGCCTATATGAAACAATGGTAGTTCCAAGACAATCCTTCCCTTCTGGTGTAGTCGGTGACTATCTGGATCAGTCATATATAGACACATGGGTGGGCGGAGGCATACCTCAGCACTCTACATATAAAGCAAGTGCAGAAGAGATTGCTTCACATTATAAGAAGTTCAAATGGTTGCTTGATTATGATGGTGGTACAATGGATGACGAGTTCATAGGTGTGTCTTATATACGCCTTGCCGAGATGTATCTGATCTATGCGGAGGCTCTTGCCGAGTGTGACAGAGCGCAGGATGCACTTGACCAGATTCATGTGGTACGTAGCCGTGTGGGTCTTGGCCGTCTTGAGACAATGAATCCTGATCTGAAACTTACTACCAATAAGGAAAATCTCATCAATGAGATTCTTCGTGAGCGCAACTGTGAGATAGGTGCAGAATGTGGTGACCGTTTCTATGACATGATACGTCGCAAGCGTCAGGACCTTTTCACAAAACCTCTTCACGAAGTCAGGATTTATCGCCTGGATGAAAACGGCAACCGTATGGGCGAAGTATATAATGCCGATAAGGACGAATGGGAGATTGTTGATGTTAAATGGGATCCATCAACACCATGGCCAAAATTCGAATACGAAAAACCTCAGATTAAAACCGGTGCACGTCGTTGGTGGGATGAGGGATACTGGACAAACAAATGGTATCTTGACCCTCTTTCACGTGTGGAAATCCAGAAAGGTTATGGTCTTACTCAGAATCCTGGTTGGTAACAATTAGAACTTATCATTATGAAATTACGTAATATATTTATTTTTAGCCTGTTGGGATTCTGTCTCGTTCCAATGACAGCCAATGCTCAGGTGCAGTACAGCGACAAGGAATCGCAGACTATCGATCTGGGCTATGGTATGGAAACTACAGAATTCATGACTACAGCGGCGACATATACCATCACCGCTGAGGAACTTGGCCGTACTTCTGCCATCAGTCTTGCTGATGCCTTGTATGGTAAACTCCTGGGTCTTACAGCAGTTCAGAACACCGGTTTCAAAGGTGAAGAAGGACGAGGCGCCTCTTTCAATATCCGCGGAGTCCAGACTTCAGGTGAGACCGATATCCTTATCCTTGTTGACGGACTTGAGCGTCCTATCGACAGACTCACAGTTGAAGAAGTTGAAAGTGTCACTGTCCTCAAGGATGCCGCTGCGGTCGCTCTTTATGGACATGAGGCCATCAATGGTGTTCTTCTGGTGAAGACCAAGAGAGGTAAGGCTGACAGCGGATTCAATATCAAGGTCGGCGCTTCTCACAAATTGCAGTTTGATCCTGATTTTGCTCCTATGGTCAGTGCTTATGACTATGCTAATGCACTGAATACCGCGAGGGTTAATGATGGCAATGCCCCAATGTATACCAATGCTGAACTTCAGAAGTTCCTTGATGGCAGCGATCCTCTCGTTTATCCTAATGTAAACTGGAAGGATGAAGTCTTCAAGAATACTGCGCATGAGACAAATGCATTTATTTCAATGTTTGGTGGATCTGACAGAGTACAGTACTATTCTCAGTTGGATTACACGGACGCTCGTGGACTTTATGCTAATCCTGACCAGGGTGACTGGAATTCTCAACTTAAGTATTCTAAGGCCAATATCCGCACTAATGTGGATTTTGAAGTTACTAAGACTACAAGAGTGAAGACAAGCCTCCTCGCTCTCTTCATGGAGACAAACGGTGTTCCTAACATCAATTC
>JAFVHZ010000155.1 GCA_017474265.1 Bacteroidales bacterium
ATTCTATGAAACCTATACTATTCCATCCGACACATAGAAAGTTTATAAAGTTGCTAAGAAAAAGGGTTGAGGTTGAACCGATATATCTAACAAATGAGGATATAGAGGCATTCAGGGCATTGGTCCGACGAACAAATATTGCGATGGAACGCCATAAAGGATTATATCGAATCTTTTTAACTGCAATGAGAAGACCTAATTCAAGTATATCTCCTGATATAATAATTGACTCAGCCTATGTTGATTATATTGAAAGAGTGCTGTGTGAAGTGGAAAGAAAAAATCCGAGAATGCTTTTTAAGGCTATGGTTCTTGCTCCGATAGCGAGAAAAATACTTAGAATCCTAAGTAAGATATCTACAGAAGAAAGTTAGTGGATTGCAAGTATGTATCTCGCCAAAAACTCGCCAGAAATACAATAAAGAAAATCGGAAGTCTTTGACACTCAAAGACTTCCGATTTTTACTTCGTGATTCGGGATTAAGCCTCTGCGAGGCTTTTTCCCTTCCTCCGCGGGCCATCATCGAAACTGAAACAAATCGGCATTCTGCTGGCGCAGATGCCGTTTTTTGCACCGCACCATCCCGCCTGAAAGCAAGCTTTCGTCGGTCTGGCACGGCACAAAAAAAGCGTATGACATCGTCATACGCTTTGCTTCAGTTTCGTGATTCGGTTGGGATTCGAACCCAAGACCCACAGCTTAGAAGGCTGTTGCTCTATCCAACTGAGCTACCGAACCGATCCTTTTTTCTCAATTGAGGGTGCAAATATAGTGGATTTCTTTTAAAACTCAAAATTTTTAATTACAGGTGTTTTTCCTGGTTGGGGGCAACTGTGACGAGTTTGAACCTATAGGCGACGCAGTGGTCGGCAAAATGTGGTAAATTATGGGTTTTATGGCACCTCTGTGTCGTTTTTCCCAAAAGAGTCGCCACAGTGGTACGAATAGCTGCACACGCGACCTTGCGGCTCATAAGTCCCTTTTGACACAAGCCTCTGCAGTACACAACTCTACTGTCTTCCGCAACGTCCGTCCCTGAGGGAGAGCGTCCGGGCAGGTAAATGATGTAGTCTTCATAATGAAAGCAGTCTGTTAAAGTTCGTTCAACAGACTGCTTTCCAATCATTATGCTGCAAGGGCTATTTCTTGTTGACCTTCTTTCCTGCAATCTCGATGCCTGTGACGAGGAAGAATCCTATCAGGGCGAAGATGACTGCTGAGAATATCTGAGGGTCTATCTGCGATGCGTGCGCTGCTACTGCGGCCTCATAGGCCTTCTGCGCTGCTTCGGCACCCGCTTCTGCAAGAGCGCCTCCGAATGCACCTGAGGCTTCTGCACCTGCCTCTGCTGCCGCTTCCGCTGCGTCCCTGAGTGCCGCTACTGCTGGGAACTGCGAGCATACGATGGCGTCTGTGTTGCTCCATGGCCATACCTTCACGAGGGATCCTATGATGAAGCCGGCAAGGACTATAAGGGTCTCCTTGTTCCATCTTGCGAGGAGCCAATGGAGGAATTTAGAGAAGGCGAGGATGCCGACGCATGCTCCGATGAGGAAGATTCCGAGGATGAGGATGTTCTTGCCCACGTCGACTCCGGATACCAGCCCTGAGATCACTCCCATGATATACTGATATTTGCCGAGGATCAGAAGGATGAAACTTCCTGAGATGCCGGGGAGGATCATCGCGCAGATGGCGATGGAACCGCTGAGAAAGATGAACCAGAGGTCATTGGGGGTCTGGGTAGGGGAGAGGGTGCAGACTACGACTCCCAGGACCACTCCCAGGACAAGGAAGAGCCCTTCGCGCACCTTCCATCCTGAGATTCCGCGCAGGATGAAGATGGATGAGGCGACGATCAGACCGAAGAAGAAGGCCCATGTTTGTATCGGATGGTCGCTCAGCAGCATCTGCATCAGGCCGGCCAACGCAATGACGCTCAAACCGATACCTGCCACGAGGGATACGAGGAAGTTGCCGTTGATATGTTTCCAGAATTCACGGAACTTGCCGCTGAAGAGCAGTTTCACTGCCTCTGTGTTGATGGATGCGATGGAGCCGACGAATTCGTCATAGATGCCCATGATGAAGGCGATGGTGCCTCCTGATACTCCCGGGATGACATCCGCCGCTCCCATGCAGGCGCCTTTGACGCCTATGGTGATATAGTCCTTGAGTCTTCTCATTTTATCTTTGTGATGAAGTCTGTGATGGCCGCAAATATCTGGCGTGCTTCCGAGCGGAGGTCTGCGGTTTCGCCTCCTGCCAGTATCATGTTGTACGGATGGCCGTCATATTCGTGCCTTCCGATCTTGAATCTGGCCTTGGTGCATCTTGCTACGAAGTCGATAGGGAAGTTGGCATTGTCGACCATCGATATGAAGAGGTCGCTCTTTTCTTCCAGAAGTGGGGCTATCTTCGAAAGGGCTGGCATCCCCACCCAGTCAAGTTCCTTCTTCAACAGAGTGTTGGTGATGCTGGTCAGAAGGAGTTCGTCCTTGCCGAGGCGTCTGAAATCGAAGAAGTACAGGTTCACCTTGAAGTCCTTCCCTTTGCTCCAGGCCATGATGTCGTCCTTCAGTACATCGAATCCCGGTTCTTCGACGTCGATGACGATATTGACTGTCGATATCTCCGACATCGGAATGAGGCCGGTCTCGACGTCGCTCGCATATTTCCTGATCCTCCGTTTGCGGAAGAAGTTCAAAATCAGTCTGAACATAGGCCTACAGTGTGTTTGCTGCGATCAGTTCGCGGATTTCCTTCTTTGCTGCCTTCCACCTCGGGATGTCGATCTTTGTTCCGATGACCTCCACGACTTTTGCCGCTATGATGGATCCGATCTCTCCGCAGACCTTCAGAGGCATGCCCAGGGAGTGGGCGTAGAGGAAGCCGGCAGCGTAGGTGTCACCCGCTCCGGTCGCATCGATAGGGGTTGCAGGCCATGCCTGGATGAAATGGTATTCGTCTCCGGACTGTACCATCGATCCGTCCTTTCCTACTTTCACAATCGCTATCTTGCAATGGCGGGCAATCTCTTCAAGGGCCTCACGCGGTTCCTTTCCGGTAAATGCCTTAGCCTCGGTCTCGTTGGCGAAGATTATGTCTACATAGTTCTCGACGATGTCATGCAGGAAGGCGCGGTTGGATTCGACTACGTTATACGACGCCATGTCGATGGATATGAGACATCCCGCCTCTTTCGCCAGTTCTACGGCCTTTCGCATCAGTGATTGGTTCTGAACGAGATATCCTTCTATATGGAAATAGTCATAGCCCGCGAACATCTCAGCGGAAAGGTCCTCGGGAACAAGTTCCAGGGCCGCTCCGAGATAGACCGCGAAGGTCCTTTCTGCGTTGGCGGCTGTGATGAAGACCATCGACCTGCCGGAAGAGTTCACTCCCTTGAGAAGGTTCGACTTTATGCCGTACTGCTCCTGGTCGCTCTTGAAGAGGTGGCCGAGGTCGTCATCGCCGACTTTTCCGATGAAGCCTGAATCCATTCCGAAGATGGCGGTGCCGGTGATGGTGTTGGCAGCCGAGCCGCCCGCTACAAGTTGCACTCCCATCGGCTTGAGTGTCTGCCATATCTTGTCTCCGGTCTCCATATCGACATGCTGCATGCTGCCTTTCGGGAGGTGGAATTTCTTCAGTAGAGTGTCGTCAGGAAGGACTGCAAGTATATCAGTCAATGCGTTTCCGATACCTAAGATAGACGCCATAATGTTTGTTTTTGCTGTTGAACCTACAAAGTTAAGAAACTTTTGGATAAATTTGCAGCCGATATGAAAGACAAGATAAATAAGATACTGAAATATATAGCGTCAGCAGCCTTTGCCGTCCTTCTTCTGTGGTTTTCGTTCCGCGATGTGGAGTGGGCGGATTTTGTAGAAGGACTCAAGGCCTGCCGTTGGGAGTTCATCGCCCTGTCTATGGCTGCCGGTTCCTTTGCCTTCTGGCTCAGGGGGTTACGCTGGCGCCGCCTCCTTCTGCCGATTGACGGCAGCATTACCCGTCTTACGACATTCAACGGAATCAACATCGGCAATGTCTCCAATTTCGTCTTTCCGCGCATAGGCGAATTTGTCAGATGCGGGGTCATCACCCGTCGTTCTGAGCCTGCTGATCCTGCCGAACCTTCGGTAAAGAAGGCTACATACGACAAGGTGCTGGGGACGGTTGTGCTTGAACGCAGTTGGGAACTCCTGGTCATGCTTCTGCTCCTTGCGGTGGTGGTCATCGGCGGTTTCAACAGGTTCGGCGGCTTCTTTATGGATCAGATCCTCGCGCCTATGGCGGCAAAGTTTGATTTCAGTGTCTGGTGGCTTGTGCTGATCATAACTGTCCTGGGTGCCGGTTCCATTTGGGCTTTATGGCGTTTCCGGGAGAAGAATGCCTTCTGCAGTAAGGTCTGGGGCATCTTCCGCGGCATAGTGCAGGGTTTTTCAAGTTGTTTCAGGATGGAACATAAGTGGCTTTTCTTCGCCTATACCGCCTTCATCTGGGTCATGTACTGGCTCATGACTGCAAGCACCATGTGGGCCGCTCCGTTCATGGACAGTCTTGACCTGATCGACGCTCTCTTCCTTTCTCTTGTCGGCGGTCTGGGCTTTGCGGTTCCGGTTCCTGGAGGCATCGGTGCATTCCACTTCATCATAAGTCTCGCCCTCTCGGCCGTATATGGCGTCCCTGTCGAACTGGGCATAGTATATGCGACCCTGTCCCATACATCGCAGGCCATCACTCAGATAGTCTTCGGTCTGGGCTCGTACGCATACGAATCCCTGAAGAAATAGTCTGGCATTCTTTATGCCTTCATTTTCTCGTCCGGGAATGCTCCCGGGATATTTATAAACTGTTGTTGAAAATGGAAAAGGGAATCATCCATAGAAAAGATGTCTGCCGGTTTGAGAAAGAGGTCAACGGCCTAGTCGCCTTGGTGGATTATGAGATATCAGATGGACGTCTGAATGTTTTGAGGACATATGTGCCTGATCCTCTGAGAGGAATGGGCCTTGCATCCGAATTGGTGTCTGCTGCATATGAATATGCTGATTCAGAAGGTCTTGAACCTGCTGCGGTCTGTTCTTATGCAGTGGCATGGCTAAAGAAAAACAATAAAAAGTAACTTTTTATCCTATTATCTGTACTTTTGGCACAGGCTTTGCAAATACTCTACATCGGTTAGTTTAGTTGTTAATAATAGGGTTATAGTTCAACAAGGGG
>JAFVHZ010000156.1 GCA_017474265.1 Bacteroidales bacterium
ACCTGTTTCCCAAGCAGTTACACCCTTGCGCACACGCTTGTACTCACTGTAGAAATGCTCGGCACGGCGCGCAAAACGAGGCGGCATCTTATCCTTTGTAAGGTCGTATGTCTCCTTAGGGATATCGCGAAGGTATGTCTTGTCAAATGACTTCAGAGGCATTCCCGTATAAGCCATCATGTTCCACGCTGCAGTCTTGCACTCCGCCACGCGAAGATTGTAATCGCTGCTCACAAGACTGCGGGTCAGACCCGAGAAAATGATCGCGATCTCAAACTCCGGCATACGCGGATTCTTGCGGATGATACGGTACTGCTCAGAATCCGTGTCAAGGAAAAGAAGGGAATCCTTCTCGCCGAGAACAATGCAGGCCTGGTCAAGGATACCGTTGGTGAGACCGATGTACTCACGCTCAGCCTGGCTTGCAGTCTTGATAACCTCCATCTTGGAAAGAGTGATGTTGTTGGCCTTGGCAAGAGCCATCACATAGGCAGTCAGAACGGCCGCACTGCTCGAAAGCCCTCCCACAGGAAGACTTCCCTTTATGACGCCCTCAATTCCGCGGGTAAGTTCGAAACGTTTCTTCAGGGCATACTTCGCTCCGCGGGCGTAATCGCCCCAGTTGCCCTCCTTCACCTGAGAAGGCTTGGTCACATCAAAGGAGATCTCCCCCTCGAAAGTCAGACTCTTCAGGTGTACGCTTCCGTCCTCGGTCGGAGTGAACCAGAGGTCTACGCCCTTGTCAAATGCAAATCCCGTAACCAGTCCATGCTGATGGTCCACATGGGCACCCAGAGGACAAACGCGGTACGGCGAAAAAATGTGGTACTGATGATTTTCCATTAGTCTCGTTTAAAGATATCACGGGTATATACCTTGTCCTGTACATCGTCCAGGCAAGAATCATAACGGTTGGCGATGATGGCGTCGCACTGCGCCTTGAATGCATCAAGATTGTTCACGACACGACTACCGAAGAATGTAGAACCATCCTCCAGAGTAGGCTCATAAATCACAACCGTCGCACCCTTGGCCTTCACGCGCTTCATCACACCCTGGATCGAACTCTGACGGAAATTGTCGGAATTCGACTTCATGGTCAGACGGTACACTCCGATGACGCATCCTGCCTCCTTGTCTGCATCATATGAGGCGTTGTCATCGTAATACCCCGCCATCTGAAGGACGCGGTCTGCGATGAAGTCCTTGCGGGTGCGGTTGCTGTCCACGATCGCGCGGACAAGATTCTGAGGCACATCGTTGTAGTTCGCCAGAAGTTGCTTCGTATCCTTAGGAAGGCAGTAGCCGCCGTAGCCGAATGACGGATTGTTATAATGTGCCCCGATACGCGGATCAAGGCATACGCCATCAATGATCTGCTGTGTATCAAGACCTTTCACCTCTGCATATGTATCAAGTTCATTGAAATATGAAACGCGGAGGGCCAGATATGTATTGGCGAAAAGTTTCACAGCCTCTGCCTCCTTCAGGCCCATGAACAGAGTCGGGATATCCTCCTTTATGGCACCTTCCGTCAGAAGTCCGGCGAATGTGCGTGCCGCGGCATTCATGCGGTCGAAATCCGCAATCATCGCGATGGCGCGGTTCTCGTCGTCGAAGTTGTCGATGAACTTAGGCGAACCGACGATGATACGCGACGGATAGAGGTTGTCGTAGAGGGCCTTCGACTCGCGGAGGAACTCCGGCGAGAAGAGAAGGTTGAACTTCTTGCCGCGAAGATGCTCGTCATAAGCGAAACGGAGGGCATACTTCACATAAAGGGAACGGCAATATCCCACAGGAATGGTCGACTTGATCACCATCACGGCATCAGGATTCACCGCCAGCACCTTGTCGATGACGGCCTCTACAGCAGAGGTGTCGAAAAAATTCTTCTTCGGGTCATAGTTGGTAGGGGCCGCAATGATCACAAACTCCGCATCCCTGTATGCCGCCTCCGCATCAAGAGTCGCCGTCAGGTCAAGTTCCTTCTCAGCGAAGAACTTCTCGATATACTCATCCTGGATCGGTGACTGCCTGCGGTTGATCATATCCACCTTGGCCTGGATTATATCCACCGCCGTGACTGTGTGGTTCTGGGCGAGCAGAGTCGCCATCGAAAGTCCCACATAACCTGTTCCTGCTACTGCTATCTTCATATTTTCTGCTTGTATATCTTTAATCAATATTCATTAACTCATCACTCTGTTCCGGGGCATGATTACCTTTTATTGTATGCCTCCAACGCCTTCTCAAGGATGAAAAGCGCACGCTGAAGGTCCTCCTTCTTGAGGACGTATGCGATACGTACCTCGTTGCGGCCCATGCCTGGAGTCGAATAGAATCCGCTGGCGGGAGCCATCATCACTGTCTCGCCCTCATAACTGAAATCGCTCAGGCACCACTCGCAGAACTTGTCCGCATCGTCCACAGGCAGACTGGCAACCGTATAGAATGCGCCCATAGGAATCGGCGAATACACACCCTCGATCCGGTTCAGACCGTCCACGAGACACTTCCTGCGCTCAACATACTCTTCATAAACTTCTGCAGCGTAATCCTCCGTCCCCTCGATGGACTCTTCGGCCACGATCTGCCCCAGAAGCGGCGGCGACAGACGCGCCTGGCAGAACTTCATCACCGCCCTGCGGACATCTGCATTTCTAGTGACCAATGCACCGATGCGGATACCGCACTCCGAATACCTTTTCGATACAGAATCCACCAGGACCACATTATTCTCGATTCCCTCGAGGTTCAAGGCTGATATATACGGCGAACCCGTATAGATGAACTCGCGGTAGCATGTGGTTAAGCACATCTTTTGCAAAATCTTGTGTCTTTTCATGAGTCATATCTGCCTGGAGCCA
Source organism: Bacteroidales bacterium (assembly GCA_017474265.1). Classification (GTDB taxonomy): domain Bacteria; phylum Bacteroidota; class Bacteroidia; order Bacteroidales; family UBA932; genus Cryptobacteroides. The sequence goes on from JAFVHZ010000156.1 coordinate 2,871, forward strand.
TTTTGCATTCAAACCTGCTTCATTCATACCAACAAGACCAATTGTTGAGAAGTGGTTGTTAAATGTTCCAAGATATTTCTTTGTATATGGATACAAACCTTCGTTAAGAAGTTTTGTAATGATTGTACGCTTAACACTAAGTGAACGAGCAGAAATATCCATTAAGCGGTCAAGTCTTCTGTAAAATTCAC
>JAFVHZ010000157.1 GCA_017474265.1 Bacteroidales bacterium
ACGTAAATATACCGGATAGCGTAACGAATATAGGAGAAGCTGCATTCAACAGCTGTGTTTCTCTTGAATATGCAAAGATTAAACATGAAAAACAGAGTATTAACTTTTAATTATTAACTAAAATTTTATCGTAATGAAAAAATTGCTTTATTGCGTAGCAGCGCTCGCAACTGCTTTCTTCGCTGGCTCTTGCCAGAGAGAAAATCTCGAGCCTGTACAGGAGAGCAACACAGTGACTTTCACTGTTGAGGCTCCTGCAGCAATGCAGACCAAGGCAATCGCTGACGGTCTGAACGTCAATGAGCTCGTTTACGAGGTGTGGATCACCAACGGCGCTCTCGGAAACCTTGAGACTGGCGCTCAGAAGCTCTATCAGGCTAAGACTGATATGAAAGTTGAGGGTGGCGTCAACAAGGCTACCATTACTCTTGATCTGGTAAATGACCAGAAGTTCACTGTCCTTTTCTGGGCTCAGGTACAGGGTACTGATGTTTATGACACAGAGGACCTCAATGCAGTGACTTACACAAAGGCTGCTGCTCTGGAGAATGCCTATGCGGCAAATGACGAGAGACTCGCTGCTTTCTATGGCGTTGCTTACGTCAATGACACAAAGCACGTGACAAAGGACGGCCAGCCTACTCTCTTTGCTTTTGCAATTTCGTAAGAGTCTGAAATAAGGAGAATCAAGTGGTGAGGGTTCTGGACTGTCTCGCTCCGGAAATGTCCAGCCCTTGTCTGTGAAAATACAGAGGTGGTCATAATGCAGACAGATGCGAAGACATTTGCAGACATGTTTCCGTATCCTATCTGTAACCTATGTACGAACGAAGTGAGCAAACCCCGGAGAGAAATGCAACATTTCAGGAATAAAGTGCATCTTTACAGGACTGAAACGAACAACTGAACAATACCGTTATGAAAAAGTTAGCCTTTCTGCTTGTTGCTCTCCTTCTGGGAACCGTGGCATCATCTGCTCAGGACATCATTACAAAACGCAACGGAGATGAGATCCGTGCCGTAGTGACCGCCGTAGGTCCCGACACCATCTCCTATAAACTTTATGACGAGTCCAATGGTGTGGTCTATACCATCATGAAGGGCGAAGTCGTACTGATCAAGTACGAGAACGGACGCAATGAAGTGATTTCCGCGAGGTCAAGTTCGTATGACCCTCTTCTCTACGGTACACGTGAACCTGTGGCCGGAATCAGGCCGGGAATGAAGTACCGTGAACTGAAGCATCTGTACGATCATAAGGAATATGTACGCGGTCTTATCCAGCATCACAACCCGGCAGGAGCGGGAGTCGCGTCCTATTTCATTCCTGGACTTGGCCAGATGATCTGCGGCGAAGGCTGGAGGGGAGTTGCCTTTCTCGGCGGTTCTATAGCAAGTTATACACTGATGGTTGCCGGTGCTTATCATGTAGACTCAGATGCATTGGATGCCTTCATATGGACAGGTCTTGCCGGAATGTTCACTGCCCAGATATGGTCGATAGTAGATGCCGTCCGCGTTGCGAAGGTGAAGAACATGTATGAGCGTGACCTTATGAGGACCTATGCCATTGATGTGGACCTTTATCCGTCTGTGAACTGTGTCAGATACGGAACCGGCTATCAGCCGACAGCCGGTCTGACTCTCGCATTGAAATTCTGACGTAAAATAAATAAAAATGGAGCCCGTATCTTGAGAGATATGGGCTCCATTTATTATATTTGCATAAATTGAACCTGATATGAAAAGAATCCTCGTACTGCTGCTTGCCATTGCCGCGTTCTTCCAGTCCTGTGCACAGGAAACAATCCGTACCGTAGCCATTCTCGGCGATTCCTATTCGACATTCGACGGTTATATCCCTGAAGGGAATGCTTCGTGGTATTTCACTCATCCTCAGGGTGATAACGACGTGGTGCGGGTGGAAGATACCTGGTGGCACCAGTTCTGTGCGGCGACCTCTTATGAACTGGTCCTGAACGAAAGTTGGAGCGGTTCCACCATCTGCAATACGGGTTATGATGCCAAGCCATGCCCGGACTGGTCCTTTATCGCGAGGATGAAGAATGTCGTGACAAAGGATCCAGACCTGATTCTTGTATTCGGTGGCACAAACGACTCATGGGCTAATTCTCCGATAGGTGAAATGAAACATGCAGACTGGACTTCTGAGGACCTGGAGTCCTTCCTTCCGGCCTGCTGCCATATGCTGGACTACCTCACTTCCGAGGCTCCGAAAGCCAAGGTCGTATGCATAGTCAACACCGAACTCAAGCAGGAGATCACTCAGGGCCTCATCGATGCCTGCAGCCACTATGGAGCCGGCTGTCTTGTCCTGAAGGACATCGACAAAATCTGGGGCCATCCGAGCGTTGCCGGCATGACAAGCATATCGAGCCAACTTGTTGAATATCTTTCGAAAAACTGATAAGTAGTATCTTAACTATGAAAAGAACCATACTTCTTCTCGCTTTGACCTGCCTTTTTGCAGGCTGCAACCCAAACGACCCCGAACTTGTAGAGAATCCCGCAGACTATGTGTCCACCCTGGTTGGTACGCTTTCTGAGCACTCTTTCTCGACAGGAAACACCTATCCGGCCACGGCATTGCCTTGGGGAATGAACTTCTGGACCCCTGTCACTGGCAGGATGGGAGACGGTTGGGCATACAGATATGACGCTCACCAGATCCGCGGCTTCGAGCAGACTCATCAGCCGTCGCCTTGGATCAACGACTACGGACAGTTCGCCATAATGCCGGTGCGTGATGCCTCTGCTGTGGAGCAGGACAGACGTGCAAGTTGGTTCTCCCACAAGAGCGAGACTGCACGCCCGTACTATTATCAGGTCTATCTGGCTGATCATGACATAAATGTCGAACTGGCTCCTTCGGACAGAGCGGCCTCATTCCTGTTTACCTATCCTCTGTCCGAGACTTCAGGTATCGTTGTGGATGCATATGACGAAGGTTCATATATAAAGGTTCTTCCTGAGCAACAGGCGGTTGTAGGTTATACTACCAAAAATTGCGGAGGTGTGCCGGACAATTTCAGAAACTGGTTCGTCGTGGTGTTCGACAAGCCGTTCGAGACCTTCATGGTCTACGACGGCCCTCAGAAGGCGATGGAGGAGATAAGTGAGTTTGAAGGGAATCACGCCCTGGCATCCGTCGGTTTCCGAACTCAGAGGGGAGAGACTGTGAATGTACGTGCCGCCTCTTCATTCATATCCCTGGAGCAGGCATGGAGAAATCTCGATGAAGTCAACGGCAAGACATTCGCCCAAGTGAAGGACGATGCCCGTCAGAGATGGAATGACGTGCTGGGACGCATACAGGTGGGCGGCGGAACAGAAGACCAGTACCGTACCTTCTATTCCTGCCTGTACCGTGCGACCCTCTTCCCGCGTAAGTTCCACGAGATCGACGCTTCCGGCAACCCTATACATTACAGTCCGTACAACGGTCAGGTCTGCGACGGCTACTTATTCACCGACACCGGATTCTGGGATACTTTCAGGTCCCTTTTCCCTCTCCTTAACCTCGTATACCCCTCAGTGAACAGGGAGATGCAGATGGGTCTCGCCAACATAGCGCGTGAAAACGAATTTCTGCCGGAATGGGCAAGTCCGGGCCACCGGGGTTGCATGGTGGGACAGAATTCCGCATCGGTAGTGGCGGACGCCATCGTCAAAGGCATAACACCGGAAGAGGAATGGCAGACCCTGTATGACTGTCTGGTATACGGTACGGAAAATGTCCATCCTGAAGTGAGTTCTACAGGCCGTCTGGGGCACGAATACTACAACACATTGGGATATGTCCCATATGATGTCGGAGTACACGAAAACGTGGCGCGGACCCTGGAATATGCCTATAATGACTGGTGCATCCTCCAGATCGCTCAGAAACTCGGACGTCCTGCCGAGGAACTTGAAAAATGGGAATCAAGGTCGGAGAACTGGAAGAATGTCTTTGACTCTTCTCACAATCTGATGCGCGGTCGAAATGCTGACGGCTCGTTCCAGGAGCCTTTCAGTCCATACAAATGGGGAGGTGCCTTCACTGAAGGCAATTCATGGCACTACACATGGTCTGTATTCCACGACGTGGACGGCCTTAAGGATGCCATGGGAGGACGCGAGGGATTCGTGCAGATGCTCGATTCGGTATTCGTCGTGCCGCCGATATATGATGACAGTTATTACGGATTCCGTATTCACGAGATCGCCGAGATGCAGGTTGCGAATATGGGTAACTATGCCCACGGAAACCAGCCTGCACAGCATATGATCTACCTCTATGACTGGGCTGGCGAGCCATGGAAGACCCAGAAATGGGTGCGTGAAGTGATGGGCAGGCTCTACAGTGCAGAACCTGACGGATACTGCGGTGATGAGGACAACGGACAGACATCAGCATGGTATGTGTTCTCAGCCCTCGGCTTCTATCCTGTATGCCCTGCTTCAGACGAATATGCAGTAGGTGCGCCGCTTTTCCAGAAGGCCGTCGTGCACCTCGAAAACGGCAAGGAACTGGTCATAAATGCCCATGGCAACGGCAAGGATAGCCCATATGTCAAGGATTTCAGGATCGACGGCAGGAAGTCAGATAAATATTTCCTCAGCCACAAGGCCATCTCATCCGGCGCCCGTCTTGACTTCGAGATGACTTCCGTGCCGATACTATAGTCCGGAAACCTCGGTGATGCTGGACGGTCTGTCGCTTTCAAGATGGAGCATGGACTCCGTCGGGATAAGTCTGCCGTCCTCGCCTATTCTGAATACCTGTATCATCTTGTCGTCGCGGCATGCTGCAAACAGGAACCTTCCGTCTGAGGATATCATGAAATTCCTCGGATGCTTTCCTGTACGTGCATAACCTGTCTTGGTCAGGGTCCCGTCTTCATTGATGGTGAATATCGAGATGCCGTCATTCTCAAGACGGTGGGACGTATAGAGCCATCTGCCTGAAGGGTGGATGTGTATGTCTGCACTGCCTCCGGCATTGACCTCGTCCGCCTGAATCCGTTGGATCAGCCTGAATCCGGACGAAACGTCGTATGCGAGGACTTCGCCTGAAAGTTCACTTATGCAGTATAGAATGAGTCCGTTTCTGCCTTTGCCGAACTCCATGTGCCTCGGGCCGCTTCCCGGAGGGCATGGGATGTCTCCGGCATGCCTGATGATGCATGCGCTGTCAGACGGCACATGTTCCAGGATCCTGATGACGTCGGCTCCGAGGTCGCTGGCCAGAATGATCCCGTCATTGTCCGGAAGGGCCTTGAGTTGATGGATATGCGGACCTTCCTGTCTGTGTGTGACGGGACCATTCCCGCTGAATGTCAGTTGTGCGCATCTGTCCTTCAGTGTTCCGTCCTTTATCGGGAACACGCTGACCGAACCTCCGCTGTAATCTGCAGTCATCATGTATCTGTCGTCCTTTCCGTCGTAAAGCATGATGAAACATGGATCGTTTCCGGTCTGACGCAGGTCTGATGTCTTGCGGAGAGTCCCGTCTTCACCTTTACGGAATGAACAGACTCCGGAACCGTTGCCGCACTCGCTTACTGCAAAGATCATATCGCCTTCCTCAAGTACATAGGACGCATCCATAGCCTCGACCCTCCCTCTTGAAGTGAATTCAAGCGATCTGCAGTCAAATGAATACAAATATATATGCTCCCCGTATGTCCCGACTGTCAGGTCAATCCTGCTGTCCGCGCCTCCGCATCCGCCGGCACCCATCAGAGCCAATGCCGCTCCCATCCATAACGTGTTTCTGAATCCTGTCTTCATTGTTGTAAGATTTCTCTTCCGCAAAGATAATTAAAATCTTGCGCTCCGCCGGGTCGGTCAGGCTGTGTTTTTATGAGTGTATCATATGACTTGTGATGCACTGAAGGTCTTTGAAGCGATATGATTTATTCGGATTTATTGTTAGATTTGTGGGGAATTAAAACTTAAAGTTATGACAATGCAGGAATTAAAGATTTTTGAAGAAAAGCAGATCAGAACGATCTGGGATGAGGTGCAGGAAAAGTGGTATTTCAGCATTGTTGATATAGTACAGATTCTTACAGAAAGTAAGGATTATCTTACTGCACGAAAATACTGGAACAAGCTTAAGCAGAGGTTGTTGGCAGAGGGAAATGAAACGGTGACAAATTGTCACCAGTTGAAATTGAGGGCAGCAGACGGCAAATTGCGTTATTCTGATGTCGCTGATCTGGAACAGATGTTGCGCCTGATTCAATCAATCCCATCTCCAAAGGCCGAACCTTTCAAACGCTGGCTGGCTCAGGTAGGAGCAGAAAGAATCCAGCAGATGCAGGACCCGGAACTTGGAATTCAGCAGTCTTTGCTGGATTATAAGCGTCTGGGATATTCAGACAACTGGATCAATCAGCGACTCAAGAGCATTGAAATCCGCAAGGATCTCACGGACCAGTGGAAGGCACATAACGTAGAGGAAGGGGTGGGCTATGCCAC
>JAFVHZ010000158.1 GCA_017474265.1 Bacteroidales bacterium
GGCGTATTTACACAATCACTTGCGAAACTTTGGTAGTTATGGGTGACAACAGCAACAGAATTTTAGAAGGACTGAACAGCGAGCAGAAGGCGGCTGTCAGTTGTGTGGACGGACCGGTGCTGATAGTGGCGGGTGCGGGATCAGGAAAGACAAGGGTGCTTACAAGCAGGATAGCATATATCCTCGCAGAGAAGGAATGTGATCCTTCGAGCATACTGGCATTGACATTTACCAAGAAGGCGGCCTCTGAGATGAAGGAAAGGATAGCCCTGATGGTAGGAGAGCGGAAGGCCAGAAGACTGTATATGGGTACATTCCACTCGGTTTTCATCAGATTTCTCAGGGAGTTTGCAGAGTCTCTCGGTTATCCTCCGTCATTTACCATATATGACACCAGCGATTCCGTAAGTGCGATAAAGACATGTCTGAAGGAACTGCAACTGGACGAAAAGGTATACAAGCCTAAGGATGTCCTTTCCCGTATTTCAATGGCCAAGAACAATCTGGTCACTGCAGAGGCATATCGCCGTAATCCGACTGCAGTCCAGAATGATGCTGCGGCAAAGAAGCCGCGGATCTGTGACATCTATCAGTTGTACGCCTATAAATGCAAGCAGGCAGGGGTGATGGATTTTGATGATATCCTGCTGAATATGAATATCCTTCTCCGTGACAATCCGGCCGCTCTGGAGTCGATCGCCGGACGTTTCAGATATATCATGGTGGACGAGTATCAGGATACCAATTTCGCGCAGTACATCATCCTGAAGAAGTTGAGCCAGTTCCATCAGAACCTTTGCGTGGTCGGTGATGATTCACAGTCCATCTATGCGTTCCGCGGGGCAAAGATTGAAAACATCCTCAATTTCAAGAAGGACTATCCGCAGCACAACATCTTCCGTCTGGAGCAGAACTACAGGTCCACCAAGGTCATCGTCGATGCCGCCAACTCGTTGATCGCCAAGAATACGGCACGTATACCGAAGGAGTGCTATTCAATGGGTGAACAGGGTGAGAAGATCCGTCTCATACAGGCATATACCGATAAGGAAGAGGCTGTTCAGGTGGTGTCTTCCATCAAGTCCCGTATCTATTCGGATGGTGCGCAATATATGGATTTTGCCATTCTTCATAGGACTATCAACCAGTCTCGAGTATTTGAACAGATATTGCGAGAAAAGAATATTCCTTATGTTGTCGTTTCCAGTCCTCCGTTTCTTGAGAGAACGGAAGTCAAGGATGTGCTTTCTTTCCTGAAGTTGTTTGCCAACAGGAATGATGATGAAGCGTTCAAACGTGCTATTCTTTTATTGCCAGGAATTGGTAATACTACTCTGGAAACCTTGACCAGATTTGCAGACAGTCTGCATGTCGGTCTGTATGAAGCCATTAATTCTGCTGACTTGGAAACTGCTGTCGGGAAACCGGCTACACTCAAGAAACTGATCTCTTTCAGGGATGATATCAATGGCTTTTTCCAGCGATCTGCAAATGAAGATTGCTATAGGTTTGCATGCGATGTTGTGGTCAAGTACGGTCTGCTTTCAAAATATAAGAGTCAGAATGATATAGAGAGCCTGGGGCGTGCCGGCAACGTTGAAGAACTTCTTAACTGGATCAGTAGTGTGTCTGAAGAAATCCGATATGCCCGAATGGAAGAGATGTATGCTTCAGGTGAACTTCAAGATGGTGTTGAACTGACGTTGGATGATGTCCCTCCGGTTACCATCGGGGATTTCTTGGAAAACGCCTCTTTATTAAGTGCTGCAGATACTGATGATGATGGAAACAAGGTACTTCTGATGACAATTCATGCGTCAAAAGGTCTGGAGTTTCCTCATGTATATGTGGTCGGTATGGAAGAGAATCTGTTCCCTTCGGGAGGGTGGATGGCTTCCGAAACTGAAATAGAAGAAGAAAGGCGTCTGTTCTATGTGGCTATGACCCGTGCAAAGAAAACATTGGGACTCTCTTTTGCTGCAACTCGATTCAGGAACGGTAAGACTGAATCCAATTCTCCAAGCAGATTCATAAGGGAGATTGATTCCAGGTATATATCGAATCCTCTGAGTGCAGACTCCAAGGATGATGACGCTTCAGACAAACCTGCCTTTACAGGGTGGGGAAGACCATTGGGAACGCGGACTAGGTTTGCCGGAAGCGGATACAGTTATGGCAGTTCGGGACCTGTAAGGACGGAACGCCGTCAGATATCCGTTCAGAAACCGGAGCCGATGCACAGAAGCGCTCCGACTGTCGTTCATCGCCCGCAAGCCGTACCTAAGAGGGTGGCGGATGCTGAATTTGAGCCGACACCTATCCTTCAACTCAAGGTGGGTCAACGTATCGAACATAATCGTTTTGGTTTTGGAAAGATCATCGAAATAACGGGGGCACCATCCGATCTCAAGGCAAAAATAGCGTTTGATGAGCATGGAGATAAGATTCTGCTTTTGAAATATGCAAAAATCAGGGTCGTTTCCTTGCAGAATGATTAATCTTTCGTATCTTTGCATTGAAGTTTTTCATAGTTTAAGTTTAGGTTAAGTAGCGGGGCTGTCGCAGTGAATGCGATTGCCCCGTGAATTTTTTATGCCTTTTTCGCTGACATCTATAACATTTTTTCGCATATGTCGGCTAAGAAAAAGAAAAAAATAACATATGAAAACGGAAAAATCATCTTTTTCTTTTTCTTAGTCAAGTTTTCATTTCTCCCATATACATTTGCTGCCGTCGCGATGTTGCGGCAACTAACGAATGAGGAGAAAGAATTATGAAAAAGACTCTTGCAGGACTTGGGCTCCTGATTTTGGCATCTTGTCAGATGCTTGGTGATTCTGGTGGCGATGACGATGGGACAGGGGAACTGAGGATAGCCTTTGATGGCGAAGTCGGATCGCTGACCAGAAATGTTCCGGATATTCCTGATACAAGTGATTTTCTTCTGACTGTGACAGCAAGCGACGGGACTGTTGTATATGACGGCGCCTATGGTTCCTCACCGGAATCCATAATGGTTGATGCCGGCTCTTATACTGTCAATGTGCGTTCGTGTGAATTCAACAGACCCGCGTTTTCTGTCCCGCAGTTCGGTGATGAACAATGCGTGGTCGTTCCCGCTGGCGGGGTCGCTCATGTGAAGATGACGTGTCGTCAGATTAACAGCGGGGTATGTCTGCATATTGATGAGAGTTTTCTTACGGAATGTCCTGATGGGGTTCTGTTCCTTAAATCTGCTGAAGGAAGACTGATGTACGGTTATTCGGAAAAGAGGGTGGCTTACTTCCGGCCTGGAAGCGTGTCCCTGATGTTGAGCGAAAACGGAAACGAAAGGATCCTAATGACAAGACTGCTTCAGCCGCAGGATATCCTCAGGATAAACATAAGCGCATCTCAGTCGTCATCATCAGAAATGGAAGAATCTATTCATGTCGCTGTGGATACTACAAGGAATTGGATTTCAGAGGATTATGTCATAGGTGGCAATCCCGCTGCAGATGATTTGTCCGGAGCGCTGACAGTAGTGCAGGCGCTGGCATCGGTCGGTGATGAGGATGTCTGGGTGTGCGGATATGTGGTCGGTGGCGACCTCACGTCTTCCTCTGCGTCGTTCGAAGGTCCTTTTACGTCCCGTACGAATATTCTTTTAGGGTCACGCTCTTCTGCTGTTGACCGTTCGTCATGCCTGTCGGTTCAACTTCTTTCCGGAGATGCAAGGGATGCTCTTAACCTTGTTGATAATCCGGGCATCTTGGGCAGAAAGGTGTATGTCAAGGGAGATCTGGTGGAAAATTACTATGGGCTTACCGGCCTGAAGAATGTCAATGATTATGAGAAATGATTGTTTCACCCGCATTACGATTGCATTGTCCTTTCTGATTCTGTCGTCGTGTATCGCATCTGAGAATGAAGGCATGGTGCCGGCTGATGAAGCGGATGCAGTGACGTTTGTCCTGGAAGATGTCTACGATTTTACCAGAAGCAGTATAGGAGTCGATGAAAGTACAGTAAAGGACGTAGCCTTGTTTGCTTATTATGATGGTTTTCTTTTATGTTCCGGATATTGGAAGGCTGGTGAGAAAATGACTCTGACGCTGGATGCCGGTGAGGAATATGATTTCTATGCGTTGGCCAATATGGGGAATGTGTCCCTTCCGGTTCTTGAAAAGGATGTCAGGGATTTTGTCTATGATATAGATGGTTTGAGTGATATGGATGACTCATTCCCTATGTGCTGGAGTCTGGCCGGCTATGTTCCCGATACGTCCCGCAAGGTGTCGGTACAGATGAAACGCTTGGCTTCAAAGGTGGCTCTGGATGTGGATTGTGGCGACACAGGATTAAAGGTGACGGGTGTTTCTCTTGTTCAGGCCCCTTTGAGCGTATGTCCGTTTGCTTCAGACGGAAGCAAGGCTGTTGCGGGCAAGGTGTCAGAAGGAGATTTTGCGACTTCTGCAGATCTTTCTGTCTTGAACTCTGGCGGAAGCGTCTGTTTCTATATGTTCGAGAATATGCAGGGAACACTGCTTCCTCACAATACCGACCCGATGAAGAAGATACCTGCCATGATTTCAGGCGTCTCTGATTTGTGCATCTTTATTGAAGTGCAGTGTGAATTTGACTACAGCAGCGGGAAGGAGGGCACTGCACGATACCGGATGTATCTCGGAGAAGACGAGATGACCAATTTCGATGTGCGTAGAAATACGGTCCTGAATGTTTCGCTCTGCTTGACTTCGGATGGTCTGAAAGTCAAGAATTCGTGGAAGATCATTCCCGATTATGTCCAGCATCTGACTGAAATTTCGCTGGATAGGACAAGTATGGGCTTGCTTATAGGTGAGGATGGCGTCCTGAAGGCGACTGTGTCTCCTTCTGATGCGGTCGAGGTGGGAGTGCGTTGGCAGTCTAGCGACACGGCTGTGGCTACCGTCGCATCTGATGGCACTGTGACAGGAATAAGCGAAGGTAAATGCATTATCAGGGCTGTCAGCAAGGATAGGTCAGAGTTTTATGCCGAATGTGAGGTGATTGTGGAGGATGCTGTTTCATCTCTTGAATTCAGCAGGTCTGAGGTAAGGAAAGTGCTGGGATATGAAGGCTTGCCTGAGACTTCTGCCTTTTATGTCATTGCGTCCTGGCTGAGCGGAAAGAAATTGAATGTTACGGATGACTGTACTTATTCGTCGAGTTCTTCTTCTGCATCCGTGACTGTCTCGGGTGTAGTGGAGCACATGTCTCCTGGGACTGCCCGGATTACGGCACGATATGAAGGGAAAAGTGCTGTCATGAATGTCGAGACCATAGCATTTGCGGTGTCGGCGGTGGAGTTCGAGCAGGAAAGGTATGTGGTTTCTTTGGGCGAAACCGTCATAGTCAGATACCGTGTGCTGTATAATGACGGCACTGCAAGCAACTATGTGAGCAACGGGCTTCTGAACGAGAAGTGCTGGAGCGGCAACGGATACATTACATCTGATTTTGATGTCGCCGGATTGAATGATTATGGAAGGGTGACGACTTATGCCGATGGTGAGACTTCCGTTACTGTATCTGTAAGAGACAGAAACAGTCAGATCGATTATGAGGCCACAGTGCCGTTGCAGGTAAATCAAGCCTATCTTGTAAGAGTATATGCTGGCTCTCCTCCGATGTTCTATGACGGAAGTGGCGGACCTTGGCTTTATGGCGTCTATTCAGATGGAACGGAAAGGAATCTGACAGCGTCATCTTCATGGTCTGTCAGCAACGGATATGTGACCTACTCGGCAAGTGCAGGCATACAGGTATCTGATCCTTCGAAACTTACGGAAGGAGTATCTCTCGTCACATTCACCGGTACATATCGTGGCATGTCCGCCAGTGCTGCCAGCAAATACGGTATGTGGGTCCGCGAAGCCAGATTCTTGAAGACCCAGATAAGAACCGGAGTGTATAACTATAAGATGATCATTGTATATGATGACCATTCCGAGGTGGCTGTGCCGTTTACTTATCAGACTTCTACGGATGGGTCTGTATGGACCGCAGCAAAGAGTGCATCTGCTGCAGGTGTGGACTTGCCGTCTACTGTGCCTGCAACGATGATAAAAGGCACTACATCCAGCGGATACTATGATTATCGGGGTAATGATGTATACTGGTCAGCAAGTTTCTGATAAAGACACGGAAACGTGTTTTGGTTAATTAATTTGATTGGAGGGAGAACCGGCCGTGAGGTCCGTTCTCCTTTTTTCTGTGAATCGGGCAAAACGTTCAATGGATTATGCGGACATGTAAATTGTGGGGATTGCAGTAATCTGAAAAAGAAGTATCTTTGCAGGTTGGAAAAATATAGACTAAAATATAATAGATGAAAAAAATGTTAAAACCGGTTCTGACAATTCTGTTGTCGGCCGTCACGGCAGTAGCGTTGTGTGCGCAGACTTCCGTAAAGGTCAGCGGTGTGGTCACATCTGCTGATGATGGTCTTCCGATGATCGGAGTCGCAGTTATGGACGGTTCGGGTAACGGTGTCATCACCTCCCTTGACGGAGATTATGAGATATTCGTTTCGCCCGGCACCGAACTGACATTCTCCAGCATCGGATTCAATGAAGAAAAGGTTGTCGTGCCTCAGGTCGAGTCTTTCACGCACAATGTCGTGATGCAGCCGGAGAGTCTGAAACTTGACGATGTTGTGGTGATCGCCTATGGTGTCAGGAAGAAGGGAACCGTAGCAGGTTCCGTTTCTACCGTGAAGTCTGAAAAATTGGAGAACACTCCTACTGCAGCCTTTGATCAGGCTCTGCAGGGACAGGTGGCAGGACTGACGGTAATCGCTAATTCCGGTGAACCGAGCGCGTCCACAACTATGACAATACGAGGAACCAATTCCATCAATTCCGGTACTGTTCCTCTTTATATCCTTGATGGTGTGGAAATTTCGTCATCCGATTTCAATATGATCAATCCTGCTGACATCGAGAGTCTGTCTGTATTGAAGGACGCATCTTCTACATCCATTTACGGTGCTCGTGCTGCCAATGGCGTGATTGTGATCACGACCAAGCGGGGCCGAAATATGGATAGGCCGAATGTGAATTATAGTATGCAGATGGGTTGGTCATCACTTGCTCATGGTAATTGGGACCTGATGAATACCTCTGAACGTATTCAATATGAGAAGGAGATAGGAATGTCTGCCGGACAGAATTATACTTATCTTTCAAATTTTGACGTGAATTGGATGGATGTGGTCTTCAATGATTCTGCCATGATGCAGAGTCATGAGTTATCAGTGTCTGGAGCCACGGAAAGTACAAATTATTATTTTTCAGGAGGATACTATGATCAGGATGGTATTGCTCCTAATTCCCTTTTCGAGAGATATTCGATGCGCTTCAATTTCGAACAGAAGATGGCATCATGGTTGAAGATGGGAACGAATACGATGTTCAATTATCAGAATATCAGAGAGGCGGATTCTGGCAGTTACACTCTGGTTACGCCGATATCTGCTGCCCGTTTCATGCTTCCATACTGGAGCCCATACAAGGAGGATGGCTCGTTGGCATCGATCAAGGACGGCTCATGGAATGGTCAGGGACAGAATCCTCTTGAATGGATGGAAAACAATCCTATATCTTTCAAGAAGTACAAGGTGTTCTCGACTGTCTTCGCTGAACTGAACCTTTATAAGAATCTTGTGTTCAAGTCTCAGTTTGGTGTGGACTTCTCGCATACTACAGGTTTCAGCCAGTCGTTTCCAAGTTATCCGCCAAATCTTGGAGAGGGCACTTCTGCAAGGAATTCCCGAGACGGAATCAATCTTCAGATTTCCAATACGTTGAATTATCGTTTCAATATAGATAACATTCATGATTTCAATTTTCTGCTTGGACATGAGTGGCAGGATTTTCATAATGAATACTTCATGGTGACTTCTGCCGGACAGACCAATGATAAGTTGACGGATGTGGCATATGGAACGAGAGTGACTTCATGGGACAGCAGTTCTTCTTCAGATTATTCAAGGGTCTCATTCTTCGGCCGCACGGAATATAATTACGCAAATCGTTATTTTACTGAAGTCTCAATCAGAACCGACGGCTCGTCGAGATTCGGAGCGAACAACAGATGGGGACTTTTTGGAGCACTCGGTTTCATGTGGGACATGAGAAATGAGGATTTCATGGCGTCTGAGCGTGATTGGTTGACGAGAGCACAGGTTTCTTTCAGTTCAGGAACATCAGGTAATTCAGAAATTCCCAATTATGAGCATCTTTCGTTGATCGGTGGTGGTCAGAATTATGTCGGTGATTCCGGTGTGGCCCCTGTTCAGCCTGGAAATGAGGATCTCACATGGGAAAGTACATGGATAACCAATCTCGGACTCCATTTCGGATTCTGGGGCAGATTGGATATTGATGTGGAACTATATAACAAGAAGACTACAGATATGCTCATGCAGGTCCCATTGGCTTATGCACAGTCTAACGGATTCGGATATAAGTGGTCTAACGTAGGTGCCATGGTCAACAGGGGAGTCGAACTGAACATGAATGCAGTGCTGTTACGGGCAAAGGGCTTTGAGTGGACTGCAAATGTAAATTTCGGTTACAATGCCAATAAACTTACTGAGTTATATGGTGAGACTACATCATATGAAGTGGCCAATACATACACGAAACTGGTTGTCGGACATCCGATAGGCGAATTTTTCATCAATCGTTATGCTGGTGTAAATCCTGCTAACGGTGATGCATTATGGTATGATAAGGACGGTAATCTGACCAATGACCTGCGTGACGAAGATAAGGTCCTGACAGGCCTTGTCCGGCATTCTCCATGGAATGGTGGATTCGGTACGTCTCTTTCATGGAAGGGATTGAGCCTCAGCGCCCAGTTCAGTTGGGTGGCTGGACGCTACATGTTGAATAATGACCGCTATTTTGATGAGTCGAATGGCCGTTTTGCAACTTACAATCAGTCAAGACGACTTCTTGCAAGATGGAAGGAGCCTGGGGATATTACAGATATCCCAAGACATGGTGAATATACGGAATTTGACAGTCGCCTGCTGGAAGATGCTTCGTATCTCCGTCTTAAGAATCTGATGCTGTCATATTCACTCCCAAGCGGCCTTCTTGCCAAGACTGGCTTCATAAGAGGGCTCAGAGTATATGCGCAAGGCCAGAATCTCCTGACCTTCACCAATTTCTCAGGTCTTGATCCGGAGAGCCCATCCAATATCTATCAGGCCCAATATCCTATGTCACGACAGTTTACTTTCGGCCTTGACATGATGTTCTAACATTAAAGATGTATGATGAAGAATAATAAAATATTTCATAAGGTGATGGCACTGATTGCGGCCGTCATCGGACTTTCCTCATGCCTTGAGAAACTTCCTGGGGATGCTATCCCGGAGAAGGAGGGTATGAAGACATTCAGCGATGCCGAGCAGACATTGACTGGTATTTATTCTGCTTATATGTCGTCTGGCCTTTATAGCGGATATCTGACCCTTCTTCCTGACATTCAGACAGATCTGGTGTATGCTGTGCAGGGAAATACGAACACTTTCGGCGAGCATTGGCTGTGGGAATACAAGCCTACCAATGCTGAGGTAGAGGCTGTGTACAGTTCGCTTTATCGTGTTATCGGAAGATGTAACTTCTTTTTGGATCAGGTCGATGGACTTCGCAGTTCCATGACTGATGATGAAAACATCCAGATTATTGATTATTATACCGGTGAAGTGCATTGTGCCAGAGCGCTGGCATATTCGGAACTTATCAAATGTTTCTGCAAATCTTATGACCCTGATACCGCTTCTTCTGAGTTAGGTGTGGTTCTGGATTCAACATATTTTGGTCCGAAACCACTTTCACGGGCAAGCCTTAAGGAGTCTTACGAGTTTGTTCTCGAAGATCTGGAGACTGCAGAACGGATGCTTGATGAAGAGAACGATAACAGTAATGGCGTTTATTTTACAAAAGCAGCCGCACATGCCATTCATGCGCGTGTCGCTTTGTATATGCAGGATTGGGAGGATGCTATCAGGCATTCTTCGGAACTTATAGACAGGACTGATGTCTTTGCTCTTGCTACGACTGAAGCATATTCTGGAAATTACTCCTATCTGGACTATCTGTGGACAAATGATGCATCGTATGAGATCATATGGAAGATCGGTTTTACAACAACTTCCTATGGATATCCGTTGGGACAGGTGTTTTTGAATTATAATACTGACTTCGTCTATTTCTATCCGGACTATGTGCCGGCCCAATGGGTTATTGACTTGTATGACCCTGCTGATATGAGATATGATGCTTATTTTTCAACTCAGCAGACTGGCTATCCACACCAACTCACGTGTCCGCTTCTCATTAAGTATTTCGGAAACGATGGTCTGATAGGAAATATGGTATACCATGTAAATATGCCTAAGCCTCTGAGACTTGCGGAGCAGTATCTCATCAGGGCAGAGGCTTATTGCAATCTTGATACTCCAAATTACAGCGCTGCGTCTGCGGACCTCACGGCATTGCGCCAGACACGTTTCTCTACCGGTGGAAACATTACTGTAACGGCTTCCAACTGGCTTGAGACGATTTCAGATGAGCGTGTGCGCGAACTCTATATGGAGGGATTCCGTCTACATGATCTTAAGCGTTGGGGAAAGGGTTTTGAACGTACACCTCAGGCATCGACCCAAAGTGAAGGAAGTTCTCTTAAGATTGAACCGGGAAACCCTCGTTTTGTATGGCCGATACCTAAAAATGACCTTGAAGCAGAGGGGTCGCAGATACAGCCCAATGAAAGTAACAGATAAAACAGAGGATATATGAAGCAGATTTTGAAATATATTGCACTTCCTTTCGTTGCGGTCCTGCTGCTGAGCACCTGCCACGAAAGATATGTGACCTATTCAGATGCTGAATATGTCATGTTTGCCGACACCTTGTCAACTTATCCTGTACAGAAGGATGTCGAATGGTTCGCTATTCCGGTGGTTTCTACCGTTATCAGGGACTACGACAGGACCTTCGGTGTTGAGATCATCGACAAGGGCAGCAATGCCATCGAGAACTATCATTACAGACTTCAGTCAAATACCATCACCATCAAGGCCGGGGAAAACCGTGCGGATGTCATGGTCCATGGTTACTATGACAATATCGGGGACACCGACTCTCTTGGATTCGAACTCCGTCTGGTCATGAATGAAAAACTGGAGATGCCTCTCTACGGAAAGTCTGCAAAGGCTGTGCTGATGAAGAGTTGTCCGTTCGACATCAATGACTTCACCGGATATTGTGTCCTGACGTCGATGTTCCTGTACAACTATAGTGTCACCGGTTCCTATCAGAGGCTTATCTTCACGGAGAAGCATCCTACAGAGGAAAACATGATCATCTGCCGCAACTGGATCAACGACGGTTATGATGTGACCATGACCTTCCATCCGGAGGATCCTATGTTACCTCTGGTGACCATGGATGCGGACCAGATAGCCACTGACGAGGCATCGTTCTTCGGAACGGCTCATGGCGATGACAAGATACTCGTCAGGAACAGTGCAGCCTATGATTCGGTATTCTACCCTTGCGGAAGTTATCTTTACATATGGACGGAAATGTATGTGGAGAATCTTGGTACCCCTGTAGGAACCGTAGGTCACTTCTATAACATCATGGAGTGGATCAGCGACGAGGAGGCTGAGCGCCTCAGAATAGAGGAAGGAATGTAATTTATATGCCAGATTATGAAAAAGAACAATATATTCAGATTAATTGCTGTCCTGATGATGGGACTGGCACTCGCAGTGGTTTCGTGCACTGCACCTGAGGTCGATGACGAAAAGAATGAAAATGGAGGGGGTAAGGTGGATCCTGTCTTTCCGACTTTGGTGGAGAAGACCGTAGTTCCTGGTGATGAGGTCACTTTGACAGCGTCTCCTAACCTTGATTGGGAAATAAGTGTACCCCAGTCGACCCTTCAGTGGTTCTGGATTCAGGATGGAGCCTTCAAGTCTGACAAATGCAGCGGTAAGGCCGGAGAGCAGGTGACTGTAGTCATCGGCGTTTCCGAGACAGAGGAATTCGATACAGACCGTACATGCGAAGTTACAATGAAGATGGGAGGCGAATCGAAGGTGATCGCTAAACTCAAGAGACTCGCAAAGGAAAAGACCCTTGCCGTATATGTGGCAAAGGTTGTGGATGGTGAGATACAGTTTGTCGAGGATGGCAGTTCATATGATTACGGTTCAGAAGAGGCAACGAGCATTGACCTCATCTGGACAGGCACGGACTTCCGCCTTCCGATCAAGGTGGAGTCAAACTATGACTGGACTGTAAGGACTCCTGAATGGGCCAGTGTGGATGTGCCTGAGACATCTGCCGGCGTAGTTAATGTCAATGTCTACGGTGTACCGTCGCAGTATCCTGAAGATGCTGCTTCTGGCAGGATTCAGTTCATGGGCGGTGATGTCGTTGTCAAGGAGTATGATATAACCATTCCGGGATGCAGCGACATTTTCTCCTATTCCATCACTATGGGTCTGACAGAACTGAACTTTAATTTCAGCGGCCAGATAAAGACCTCGATGGGCTATACTGACGGTCCTGTTTCTGCGACGGTTTCCGGAACATCTGCAGTACAGGTGTTTGCGGTAGGAATGGTTGATGGAAAATATGATATTTCTGGTGCCTTGGATCCTGAATGGCTGTCTGTGGATGTGGATGCATATGATGCATCTGAAGGTGCAGATGTGCTTCAGTCCAGAAACGTGACCATTTCAGCGGCACTGAATGAAGGAGAAGACCGTCAGGCCATGATGTTCTTCCTGCCGCCTGCAGGATGGACAAAGGACGATCTCTTCACAGAGACAAAGGATGCTGTGAAGGATGAGTATAAGCAATATGCAGTACCTGTTGTCCAGCATTCGAGCAATCAGGAATTCATCCAGATGCTTTCAGATGCCTCAGTAATGGCAGAAGGTGGTGCGACTTTCGCTGTTTCCGAGGACGAAGGCCTGTATACCATGTTCGGACAGACAAGGTATGCTTATGAACTCCTTTATAACGATCAGTATGCAAGGGACAATGCAAGAATGATCTTCACCAGTCCTGTGACCTCGGCGAAGGTATTCGATGAAGCAGGTACAGAGATGACGACAGGCTTCCTGACCATCACGCTTGATGAGGATATGTGCGGAGGTGTCATTGATATGATTGCAGATGCCAGGTCTGTAGGATATGTTGTACTCTATGGTACCACCGATAATGTGCTTGCTGTGGTAAGATGTACTTATGACCCTCAGACTCAGATCGGCGAGGTGTCAGATGTGGCGTTCATCGGAGAAAGTGCCAATTATGCCGAGATGGTCGGTGCTACTCTCGAACATCTTACTGAAGGTACTCTTTACAATCAGTATAAGGAAAACGAATCTCTGGTATATCACCTGACATACAGGACTGCCGGTATGCCTATGAAGATATCCATTCCTAATTCGGTGGTTTCATATACGGTCAATCCGTGGAACTTCAAGAATTATATCAGGGTCAATGACGTAATCTATGACGAGGTCCTGGTCAACGGAAGACCTGGTGGCATCGAACTTATAGACGGCGGAATCGATATCTATATGGAGATGCCGGAAGGACGCGACTATATGCGTGGAAACATCATATTCTCTGATTCAGAGGACAATTTTGCGCTTGTGATAATTTGTACACTTGACCTTAGGGGTGAATAAGAATAATCGTGAATACTGTTGATATGAGATATTCTTTCAAAACAATCCTGTCTTTGCTCGCAGCGGTCATAGTTGCTTCCTGCACTATGGTAGAGGAACCGGACTATCGCGAGTCGGACTATGGACATGTACAGTTCAAACTGTACAAGGATGCCTCGTACGAGGCTCCTTCTGCAGGAACCAAGGCTGTCCTGACGCAACTGGAGTATCTGAAGGATGTCACAAAGATAAAGGTGACCCTCAGATATGACGAAAACCTGATCTCTCAGACTCTTGTCATGAATGCATCATCCGATGATGCTGCAGAATTCGGTCTGAGAAGTGACAAGTTGAAACTGCTTGCAGGTAATTATCAGGTCCTGACATACTCTCTGTATGGAAAGACCGATGAACTGATATATGAAGGCACCCCTTCGTCTGAGATGGCTTCCTTTGAAGTGATTCCTGGAGGACTTCATGTCCATGACCTCACTGCCAATGTGGTGGAGAGGGGCAAGGTGAAGTTCAGTCTTGTCAAGGACATGTCCGGTTTCACTCAGACCAAGGCGTCCGGCAATGAGTATACTTTTGACGAGATCGCTACTGTGACCGTTGCCGTAAGGTCCGGTGACGGAGTGAAGACCACGTTTGAAAGACTTCCTGCAAAGTTCTCCATTCATTTCACAGATGATGGAGTGGAGGACGGATACCAGACTTCGTCCCTTGTCTGCGATACTCTTCTGAGTCTTAGGGCCGGTAAGTATGCCATTGAGTCATATACGGTGTATGACAGGAGCCGCAATCTTCTGGAGACGAATTCCCGTGTCAACGCTTCATTCGAAGTGAGTGACAACAGGACGACTGAGGCGTCGGTGCCTGTAACCCTTTATGAAAGTGCAGAGTATATAAAGGACTATTTCGCCCTTTATGAAATATGGAAGGCCCTGCATGGAGAAGACTGGTATTATGTGGGAGAGAATTTTCCTGACGGTGCAAACTGGAACTTCAATAAGGATCCAGACCTTTGGGGAGACCAGCCTGGCGTGTCCCTGCATGCCAACGGTCGTGTCGCATTGGTCAACCTCAGCGACTTCGGTTTCCATGGCGATATGCCTGCCGCTCTTGGACAACTTACGGAGATGGTGGAACTTTATCTCGGTTCGCACAATGACATCAATCTGGTGACATATGATCCGACTGCTGCGGCAGGGAAAGGAACCGCTGACCGTATGGAGAGACACAGGACATATCTGAACAAGATGTATCCTGTGACTCAGATGGCAGAGCCTATAGCAAGAGCCTATGCCGAGCATGGTAAGGTGATTCCTGAGACCGCTCTGTACTCTGACCTTAAGGAGTCTGACATCATTGATCCTGCTACAGGCCGTATGAAGATCCGTCCTATGGACATGATATCCGGTCAGGTCAACAATGGTCTCAAGAGTCTTCCAAAGGAGATTGGCAATCTTACCAAACTTGAACAGCTGTTCATTGCAAACAGCGAGATAGAATCACTTCCGGAAGAACTTGCAAACCTCACATCATGTACTGATGTAGAAGTGTATAACTGCCCGAAAATGACGGAGTTCCCTATGGCTCTGGCCAAGATGCCCGAACTCATAACCCTCAATCTCGGCAACAACCTCCAGTGGAGTTCGGATGAGGTGCTCAAGGGACTGAAGGCTATCGCGACAGGTCCTTCAAGGGAGAAGATTCAGATTCTGTACATGAACAGCAACAACCTTGAGGTCATTCCTGCAGAGATTACCGGGATGAAGAAACTGGGAATGATGGACTTTTCTTCAAATAAGATCCATACAATCGAAACCGCATGGGGCAATGACATCAAGCCGGTGCAGCTCCATCTGGACAACAACCGCCTTTCTGAGTTCCCTGTGGATGATAAGGGAGTATTCTGCTATATTGAGGATGCCGAGACATTCTCAGTCAGAAACAACGAGTTTACCGAGTTTCCGAACATCTTTGACGCCGGTTCACTTTATGCAGTGGTGTCCATAGATTTTTCATACAACCATATAGCATCCTTCCCTGATGATTTCCGCGGCGTATATGTCGAGACCCTGACTGTCGCAAACAATCCGGAACTGACAGAGTACCCTATAGAATTGGCTAAGTCCAATTCCAAGGTTATGAACATCAATTTCCGTGGATGCAATATCAATAAGATACCGGAGGGGGCGTTTGATTATGAGAATGCGGTTTATTTGTCGTCATTCGATCTTTCCTACAACGACCTGAGTGACCTTCCTTTAGAAATGCATGCCGGAAACATGCCATATCTGTATGGCGTGGAACTGTCATACAACAGGTTCTCTTCATTCCCTTGGGAGCCACTTGATAGTCAGTATCTCACCGTATTTGCAATCAGAGGACAGAGGAACGAGCAAGGAGAGAGATGTCTTTCAGAGTGGCCTACAGGACTTTACAATCACCGAGGTCTGCGTGGATTCTATATCGGTTCCAACAATCTCGGTAAGATTGAAGATACGATCTCGACACTGATATATTATCTTGACATCAGTGACAATCCTGAGATTATATTCGATGCATCGGATATCTGCTACGCCCATCAGGTGGGGGCCTACTATCTGATCTATGACAAGTCTCAGGACATCAGGAACTGTGACTATATGTTGAACTAAGGGAAGGAGTGACAGTAATGAAAACATACAGAATAATATATGCATTCATGATTGCGGTTTTTGCCGCAGCATGCGCCCCGGAAGAAAATATGCCCTTTGACGTCGAGACCGGCTTCGCTGACAATGTCATCAAGGCAGGCCCTGGGGGTGGTGAGCAGACCATCAGGGTTTCTGCTTCCGGTGAGTGGGTGGTCATCACCGAAGAACCATGGATTTCTGTTTCTCCGGCCAATGGCCGTGGCGAGGCAGAGTGTCTGGTAAGTGTAGATTCCACCCTGCTGGTATCTCAGAGAACCGGTGCTGTTCGTATACAAAGTCTGGATTCAGATGATGACCGGAAGGATTTCACCGTGGTTCAGGATGGTTTCGACTATCAGATCGTACTGGATGAAACTACTGTGGATGTTGCGGAATATGCTGCCTATGACTCCCGTTATTTCAAGGTTGCTGTGAAGTCCAATGTGGATTTCGATGTCGTGCTTCCTGCGGGTTCCGAGAACTGGCTTTCATATAAGAAGAGCGATCTGAATCTGGATAGAGGTGCAAGACCTCGTGGTGCAGTGGTCCGTTTTGACTGGAAGGTCAACTCGCGTGATGTCGAGAGGATAGCGGATGTCGAATTCCGCCCTAAGGAGGATGTGAGCATGGGACGTCATGACGGTCTGAAGGTCGTACAGAGGGCTGCAGAGCCTATCCCTGCAGGAACTCCTGCCGGCGACTCCCTTGCTATCCTTGCCGTAAGCCGTGCATTAGGCAGTTACATCGAGTTCGATACCTCTGAACGGATGGAGCATTGGAACAACGTCAGGGTATGGAAGGATGGTCCGAACAAAGGACGTGTGAAGTATGTCCAGTTCTTCATGTTCAATACCAAGGAATCTCTCCCGTATGAGGTGCAGTATCTTACTGCTGCTGAGGAAATTGCCTTCTATTCGAATGCAAACCAGTTCCTCAAGAGCCTTGATACCGGTGAATACATCACGAAACTTACCCAACTCAAGAGACTTACGATAGGTGCATATGGCCTTGTGAGCCTGCATCCTGATTTCGTGAATCTCAAGAATCTGGAGTATCTGGATCTAAGTTCGAACTGTTTCCAGTCTGTTCCGAGCATCCTGACTCCGGAGAACTTCCCTAATCTTCATGCTCTTGTGCTCAATGCCAACCAGAGGAATACCATATATGACCTCAGTAATGACACAAGGGAGGATGTCGGAGGATTCATCGATGAAAAGAACTTCCCGGCAAGGCTTCTGAAGTGGGATAACCTCGATACCTTGCGTCTTTCCGTGAACTATATGCACGGACAGATTCCTGATTTTGCAGATGATGCTGAGGTCCCTAAGTGGACTGCAGAAGAGGTTCATGCCACCGATACTCTCCCGGATATTCTGATAGGAATGCCGAAGGTGCTCCCTAACACCACCTTCTTTGCCATAAACTCGAACAGGCTCACCGGAGACCTGCCGGACTGGCTTCTGTATCATCCGAAACTTGACATGTGGGCGCCATATCTGCTGGTCTTCTCTCAGGAAGGCAAGACCCGTGAAGGAAAGAACTCCGGATTCCTGAATGAGCCGACAAGTCTGGACTACTACTACGAGCAGTATGTGAACAAGAAGTTTAACCCGAACAAGACACAGAACTGATTATGAAAATGAAAAGATTCATCTACATATTTATATCTGCCTTTCTTCTGGCGTTGCCGGCATGCTCGGTAGAGAATCCTCAGACAGATATGGAGTCTTCGGACCAGAAGATGCCGCAGATGTCGGAAGATGCTGTTGCTGGACAACTTCTTGTGCGTTTCGATCCTTCTGTAAGCGATATCCTTGACAAGGCCGGAGTCACCAAGAGCGGGCCGTCAAGGCCGATGACCCGAAGCGGGGTCATCAGTGTGGACGAAGTGCTTGATCTTGTAGAGGGCTGCAGGATCGAAAGAGTTTTCCCTGTTGACAACCGAACGGAGGCCAAGGCACGCGAAGAAGGACTCCACCTTTGGTATGTGGTACGTTTTGATGAGTCCCGTCCGTTAGAAGAGGTCGCATCATCTTTGTCTCGTCTTGGAGAGGTGAGCCGAGTTGAATACAACAGGACATTGAAGAGGGCTTCCGATGTAAAGGCGGTTCCTCTTTCCATGGAAAGGATGCGTCAGATGGCTCGGATGAGTTCGGATTCATTCAATGACCCTCTTCTTTCAGATCAGTGGCATCTTGTCAATGAAGGTAACCTTCGCCCTACCAAGTTCGTGAAGGGCGCCGATGTGCAGGTGGAAAAGGCTTGGGAACTTTCTACCGGTGATCCGTCGATCATAGTGGCGGTGCTTGATGAAGGAGTGGATGTAAGGCATCCGGACCTGGCCGGAAGTCTTTGGGTCAACGAAGGTGAGATATGGGGATCTCATGAGGATAATGACGGTAACGGCTATACCGGTGACATCCACGGATACAATTTTGTCGGAGACCATGGGATGATATCCATCAATAGCGTATATGATACCGGACATGGAAGTCATGTGGCGGGTGTGATTGCTGCTGTCAACAACAACGGTATCGGAATCAGTTCTATTGCAGGAGGCAATGCAGATGTTCCCGGCGTAAGGATCATGTCATGCCAGATATTCTCGGGGGCATATGCCGGAACGGTCCTTGAAGAAGTCCGTGCCATCAAATATGCCGCAGACAACGGTGCGGTGATCCTTCAGTGCAGTTGGGGATATATCTCCGGTGCTGCAAACCCATATGAGTGGACTCCTCAATATGCTACTGACGAAGAATGGGAGACATATAATGTGCTTGAGCGCAAGGCGTTGGATTACTTCATCCATAATGCGGGTTCTCCTGACGGAGTCATTGACGGAGGTCTGGTGATATTTGCCGGTGGCAACGAGGCGGCTCCTGCTGCAAGTTATCCGGGTGCATACCCTGATTTTGTGGCCGTTGCCGCTACAGCAGGTGACTTTACCCCGGCAGTGTACAGCAATTATGGTCCGGGTACCACAATTTCTGCACCAGGCGGAGATCAGGACTATTATTGGGATTATGCAGACGCGACCCATAAGGTGGGAGAAATCGGATGCATCCTGTCCACTGTGCCGGCGCATATCAGCGAGAGCGGCTATGCATATATGGAGGGAACATCAATGGCATGTCCTCATGTTTCCGGAGTTGCAGCGCTCGGGCTTTCATATGCAGCACAACTCAGAAAGCATTTCACTGCAGAAGAGTTCAAGGCCCTTCTATATGAGACCTGTACACCTATAGATCAGTATATGTCGGGTCCAAAGCAGTACAAGAAGTATGTGATCGACCTGTTCGAGTCTGCTCCTATGATGCAGATCGATCTGGATGATTTCAGAGGAAAGATGGGCCACGGACAGGTGAATGCCTATGCCCTTCTCAATGCCGTCAAGGGTGCTGGAACGGATATGACTTTCCCTAACCTTTTTGTACAGGAAGGTGGTCAGGTCACTGCAGTCCCATCTATGTATATGGAAGGCGATTCCTTTACTGTAACAGTGAAGGATACAGATATTGCTACTGCGGAAATCGTTGGTGGCAAGATGATAGTCAAGGGTGTCAAGGCTGGTCAGACTGAGGCTGAAGTTACAGGAAGCAGGTCAGACAGGTTTGTGATCACTGTACGTAGCAGTGCAGGTGGAAACGGCTGGCTTTAAATGATGAAGCGTGTGAAGGTCATATGTGCTCTGTCTGTTTTTCTAGGACTTTCATGTGTGCTATGTGCACAGATCAGGATTGTTCCGAGAGAAATGCTGGACGCTGTAGCATCACCACGTCTTTCCTGCGATTCGGCAGCGCTTGGCTTTGCCGTCAGGCATATAGTTGCTCCGCAGATGAATGAGGACGATGCTCCGCAGACCTTCTTCTTTCCGCTGACGAACAATGCGGATACCGCATTGGTGATAAGAAGCCTCAGGACGACATGTTCGTGTGTGACGGCAAAGGCCGGTAAGACTGTTCTGAATCCCGGCGAGCATACGGAAATTTCTGTACGTTATGATCCTAAAGGCCATCCGGGCAAGTTTGAACGGAGGATTTTCGTATATACCCGTGAGGGAAACGAACCAGCTGCAGTCCTGAGACTGAGCGTAGATGTCTCTGCGGGAGCCGATATGGCAGGTGAGTGGCCGGTCCAGATGGGTGCGATCCGTTTGCGCAGGTCTGAGGTGGCCTTTGCTGAAGGACAGAGGGCGGTGGAGAAACTGCGCTTCATCAATGTCGGCAACAAGCCGTTGACACTGGGATGTGAAGAGGCTTTTCTTCCGGAATGTCTTTCATTTGAAGCGAGGCCCCAGACGGTCTTGAGCGGACAGGAAGGTGAGATAGTGATAATATATGACCCGCAGGCAAGGGCCCCCGGAAAATATATGAAGGTGATCCTCAAAGGACTGGGACTGCCTCCGAGCAGGTCGTCAATAACAGTGAGCATATTCCCGGGCGACTGAAGTAAGTCGGGAAATCTAAACTATATAGAAAACAACTGAAGTTATGAAATATATAAAATATCTGATTGCAATTTTGATGGTGTCTTCGTTTGTGGCGTCATGTGAGAAAGACACGGAACTGAAAGTCGAATATCTTGAGGTCAATGCAAACAATATCTCCGGGCAATGGGAACTGTCCGAGTGGAACGGTGCCGGCCTTATGGACGGAACTTATGTGTATCTGGACATAGTCCGCAATGACCGAACATACACTATGTATCAGAATCTGGATTCCTTCTTGAATGTTCCGCATACTGTGACAGGCTCATATTTTCTCGAGACTGATCCGGAACTTGGCGCGATCATCAGAGGCAATTACGATCATGATTCCGGAGACTGGGCCCACCGATACATCATCAAGGACCTTACTGCAACAGAAATGACCTGGATTGCCAAGGATGATGAATCATTTGTCCAGAAATTCGTCAGAATCGACAATATTCCTGTAGAATAGATTCTATTCGTCCATCGGTTCGAGAAGAGGGGACTGCTCTGTGAAATGACTCAGTATCGAGTCTGTATAAGTCTTTGTTACTGAGATAGGTGGAATGTCTTCCTTGTCCAGGTCAAGGATATATCCTTCACTCTCTTTGCGGAGCATGCTCACCTTGTTGATATTGACGATGTATTTTCTGTGGCACCGCATCAGTCCGCTTCCCTTGAAACTTTCCTCCACAGTCTTGAGACGGCATCTGAGCATATACTGCTTCAGTTCTCCCTTGCTGTCGGTATACCACACCTTGATGTAATTGTCATCAGACTCGATGTAATAGAGATTGTCCAGACTTAACGACAGTTTCAATGCGCCGCTGTTGTCGAACAGGGTTATCTTCTGATTGGTATGTGCACCTGTCTTTACCGGCTCGTCCGTAACGACGTTGTCATAGTTCATCAGGCGGATGGTGTTGTTCTTGTCAATGATGGCAAAATACATTCCCGCTATTATGTATGGGACTCCAAGGGCTATCGTACCGTAAAGAAGTGACCTTCCGAATATGGTGAGGGTCGGTTCTTCCTTCAGTGACGGTATGTCCAGAGTCAGTCCGGTGTAGAATCCGCAGATACATACAATCTCCATAATGCACCAGATTATGTAGGTCAGGAAATTCATTTCGAACAGATTCCTGCTCTTGTACATGAGGGTCCTGCTGCAGATCATGGTGAATATCGCTGCCGCTATGAATACGATGGTGTTCAGAAACATCGTGGAATCTCCGAGTCCGAACCAGGCCGTGTCGGAGAACGGAATGTATATGTTAAGGAATACCACTGCGAAAAGTACAGAGAAGGTCACTGTACCTATCAACTGGTATTTTCCAAGCAGATAACTTGGAATCTTTTGGTCAAGAATCATCTTAGTTTTCGGTTTTAGCGGGGCAAATGTAGAAAATTTTGCCCCAAATAACAAAAAATCACCACGAACGGGCAATATCTTCCGACGTTCCGCCAATCTCATCATCACCTCGCCACATTAATTTTTCTGACGTCTGCGACCGCTCTAATTTTGCATCCGACGAATAAAAATTCATACGATGAAAATTTCAGGTACGGGAAGTGTACTTCCCAGAAAAGTGGTTACAAACGAAATGCTCTCGCAGTTCCTTGATACGAGTGACCAGTGGATCACGACGAGGACCGGCGTGAAGAGCAGGCGTGTCATTTCAGATGAGAAACTGGAAGACATGGCTATAGAAGCGTCCCTTAAGGCTCTTGCGGATGCAGGAATGAATGCGAAGGAACTTGACTTCATCATCTGTTCCAATGTTGTGAACGAATATGTGACGCCGCAGTTGAGTTGCATCATTCAGGGAGGAATCGGTGCGACCTGTCCGTGCATTGACATCAACTGCGCCTGCGCAGGATTCATACATGCACTGGAAATTGCTGAATCATTCTATAAGGCAGGACGAGTCGGCAATGTGCTGGTCGTGTGTGCTGAAGAACCTACGAGGATGACTGACTGGAACGACCGCAGGACATGTGTCCTCTTCGGTGACGGTGCTGGTGCTGCAGTTCTTACCCCCGGCGACAACATCAGAGGCATCAGACTTTCCGCTTCGAGCGCAACTGATAAACTCTGGCAAGACCGAAGTTGGTGTGATCTGCATAAACGCTGGCAGAAAGGCCAAGATAAAGTTTTATTGTAATATGATTTCTTTCCTCCAAGCCGAAATACTGACCATCTAACTCAAGGTAATCCATAATGTAATCACCTGAAGTTCTAAAGTCGGCTGTACCAACCCATTCACCGCCAACCTTGCTCGTGAAATAAACGGTAGTACGGTTACCCGTATCCTGATGGATAAAGGCGCCCTTAAC
>JAFVHZ010000159.1 GCA_017474265.1 Bacteroidales bacterium
ACAGTACACACCGCATGCCTGCTCGAACCATGTCTTGAAGCCTTCTCCAAGATTCCATAGGTCGATATACTGATAGATGCACTTCTTGAGTTCCTTTCCGTTCAGGAAGATAAGTTCACATGGAAGGATGATGAATCCTTTGTCGAGGGCACCGTTGAAATGCTGATACCTGCGATACAGGAGTTGTGTAAGTTTGCCAGGATATGAAGACGCCGGCTTATCATCGATCCTGCATGCAGGATCGAAGGCGATGCCGGCCTCGGTCGTATTGGAAATCACAAAACGGATATTAGGATCTTCGGCAAGAGCCATGAACTGATCGAATTCACGATACGGATTCAGACCGCGGTTGATCACATCGATCATCTGGATGGAGTCGACAGGCTCTCCCTTGTCAATTCCCTGAAGGTTGACATGATAGAGACCATCCTGGCTGTTGAGCATATCTACCATTCCCCTGTCGATAGGCTGCACCACGACAACGCCCGCATTGAAGTCAGTCTTCTGGTTCGTATTCCATACGATCCAATCCACAAACGCTCTGAGGAAATTACCCTCACCGAACTGAATGATCTTGTCCGGATACTGATTGGCCTTTGCCGTCTTTCTGTTTAATGCTTCCATAATTACGATTAGATTTTATTGTTATTTTTCAGTGTTTTATCATGATTTTTCACAAATATATAAAATTTCCGTGTCCGTTCACGGAAATTTATGTATATTTATCCCCCGATGACGATTTTTCACATTCTTTTGGAAAATTTTCACTAAATGGAACATCAAACAAAACATTGACATGGATATAATTTCAAAACTTGACAGCCTCATGAAGGAAAAGCCGTTCATACACGACGACTTCATGCTCACAAACGATTTCGCCCGCGAACTCTACCACCAGAGTGCAGAGAAGATGCCGATCATCGACTATCACTGCCACCTTGTGCCTAAGATGATTGCAGACAACTACCAGTTCCGCGACCTTACAGAGGTATGGCTCGGAGGCGACCACTACAAATGGAGGGCGATGCGTGGCAACGGAGTTCCTGAAGAATTCATCACAGGAGCCCGCGGAAGTTACGAGAAGTTCGAGAAATGGGCAGAGACTGTACCATACACAATGCGCAATCCTCTCTATCACTGGACCCACCTTGAACTCGCCCGCATCTTCGGAGTGTACGACCTTCTGAGCCCGAAGACAGCACGCGCCATCTATGACGAATGTACAGCAAAACTTCAGACCGAGGAATTCAGAGGTCAGGCCCTGATGAAGAGATTCGATGTCAGAGTAGTATGTACCACCGATGACCCTGCAGACACTCTCGAATACCACAAGCAGATCAAGGACAATCCTTTCGGAGTGAAGGTCCTGCCTACATGGCGTCCGGACAAGGCCATGGTGGTCGAGAAGCCAGAGCAGTACAAGGAATACATAAAGAAACTCGGATGGGCTGCAGGAATGGAGATAAACTCATATCAGGATCTTCTTGATGCACTCCGCAAGCGTCAGAACTTCTTCCATGAAATGGGCTGCCGCATCTCTGACCACGGACTTGAGAACTTCTACGCAGAGGATTTCGAAATCGAGGAGATCGACAAGATATTCCGCAACACACTCAAGGGGAAGAGACCTACGGCAGAAGAAACACTCAAGTTCAAGAGCGCAATCCTTCTGGACTTCGCACGCATGGACCACGAGAAAGGCTGGGCACAGCAGTTCCATATCGGAGCGATCCGCGACAACAATACCCGTATGTTCGACATCCTCGGACCGGACACCGGTTATGATGCCATCCATGACGTGCCTTGCGCTGCGGCAGGACACAAGTTCCTCAACAGACTTGCAATGGAGGATAAACTCACCAAGACCATCCTCTACAACCTCAACCCGAAGGACAACGAAGTACTCGCCACCATGGCGTACACATTCAACGACGGCACCACTCCGGGCAAGATCCAACTCGGATCCGGCTGGTGGTTCCTGGATCAGGAAGACGGCATGAGAAAACAGATGAACGCCTTGTCATCACTCGGCCTGCTGAGCAGATTCGTCGGAATGCTTACGGATTCACGCAGTTTCCTTTCATATCCTCGTCACGAGTATTTCCGCCGCATCCTCTGCAGCGTACTCGGAGAAGATCTTGAAAAGGGCAAACTTCCGAAGAGCGAGATGGAGTTCATCCATCAGATGGTCAAGGACATCTCATACTGCAATGCAGAAAGATACTTCAACTTCTAGAATCACTGTTGAGATAAAGAAAATCCGGTCAGATCTCTCTGACCGGATTTTCTTTATCTCAGATATGTATCGAAGAACCGGACCGTAAGGGCCTGAACTTCCTTGCCGCAATGATGTCCCCCGTCAAAGAACACTGTCTCCAGCGGAGAGAAAGGAGGCTCGACCTGTCTCCGGCCATGCCTCTCATTCCAAACCGAATAATGCTTACGCAGTTTGCCGAAGGCAGTCTGAACCTTTCCCATAGGGAAAAGATGGTCTGACGCACCATTCAGAAACAACATCGGCTTTGGGGCCAGATATTGACCGATGTCGCCGAAATCCATCCTTTCACGCATAGGCATCACAGCCATTGAGAAATCGGAAGGCTTCATGCGCTCGGCCCTGTCCAGAGAGGTCATCCACGAAAGAGCCACCCCACATTTTACGTCATCGCAGAAAGCAGCGAGCATCCAGCACCTGTGTGCACCCATGGAGAATCCGAACGCCCCGACATTGCGCTTGTCCACATATGGCAGAGACTTCAGCAGACGTACAGATGCCACATCATCCCGCAGCATCTTCTCCGCCCATATGACATCTTTATCCAAAAGATTGTCATACAACCGTTTCTGTCCATCATAGACCCTGTTCTTCAGAGACTTTACAGTATCTTTCCTGGTCTTCCTGTCCAGCAATCTGTCATCATGACAAGTCAGGTCATCAGAATCACCATAGGTCAGTTCCGACCACCTCTGGGCATCCGGACAGGACCTTTCACCCCAGTAAAGCGCATCAGTCACAAACACGACATATCCGAGCGATGCAAGTGAATCTGCAAGATACACTCCATCGAAATTCTTGTCTATCCACTGACGTGAAGAGCGCATTACGTGGTCATTCTCCCCCTCAGGAAGCACCGAAGTCATCGGACGCACCAGTTTCTCCTTGCCGATATCAAACCTGGCTCCATGGTCATGAAGCATAAGCACTGCCGGACACTTCTGCGTCCGGGACGCCCTATCCGGCACCATCAGATATCCCTTCACCCTCTCATCCTTCTCCACAGAAAACTCCACATACCTGCACTCATACGCACCTCGGTCTTCCTTTGCCACCACCTTCATCCTCGGCCTGACGCTCCTTCCGACTTCCGGAACATATTCCTCCCCCGCCGCTGCCGATACACCAAACGACACGGCCATCAAAAGAAACAGAACTATTCTCTTCATAACATCATATTACCTTCACCACAAAATTAAAGGATTTACCTATCATTCCCAAATCTGTTTGCCTGCATACAAAAAAAGAAAGAAGGCGACTAAAAGTGATTTAGTCGCCTTCTTTTGTATTTATATGGATATGACGACAGTGGCGGTAGGGTAAGTTTGGCTTGGTTCCGTCGGAACAAGTTCCGACTACATCCCTCCCACGACTTCGTCGCGGGCCCCTCCCGTTCACGAGGCCACGGGCGGCCACGCCATCCAAACTTACCCTACCGCCACT
>JAFVHZ010000160.1 GCA_017474265.1 Bacteroidales bacterium
AGGGCTGCCTCTACCGCATACCTCGCGTGGTTCAACCACGGACCGGGAACCGGTGAAATCTATGATGTGTGGACCAGGATCTATGATGGAATCGGCAATGCAAATTCCTTTATGGAGGCAATTGAGGACTCAGACTTTGAAAACATAGAGACCTACTATGCCGAGGCAAGATTTCTCAGGGCATATTATCATTTCCTCCTTGCTCAGGCTTGGGGAGATGTCCCGTTGAGAAAGGAGGCCGTGAAGAATCCTTCCGATGTCATGCTTGCGTCCTCGCCTCAGGAGGAGGTTCTTGCCTGGTGTGTGGATGAAATGGAGCAATGTCTTGCCTCAATCAGTGACGATGTGGCCAACGCTCCTTCACGTGTGACAAAGAATACTGTATTCGGCATTCTTGCGCGTGTGAATCTCTTCATGGCAGGTGAGACTGTCAGGAATGTCGATAAGCAGGCTTGCCTTCGTGCTGCGAGGGACTATGCCGACTCTGTCATGGTAAGCAATGAGCACAGGCTCAATCCGGACTATTCGCAGGTCTTCAAGAATATGATTTCCAATGACTATGACAGAGAGTATTATGAGTCCATGTGGGAGGTCGAGTTCTACGGAGACCGCTCTACTGCTGACAACTGGTCAAACGGTCGTATCGGAGATCTCCTTGGATTGCAGAGCGGCGACAGCAATTCAAGCGATTTCGGCAGTTTCAAGTGCAATTTTGCTCACGGCATGTACAACGGCTCTCTGAAATTATGGGATCTGTATCTCAGGACTGACAGAACTGCTGACGAGAATGATCTTGCGGTGGTCACGGATAAAAGACAGGACTGGAATCTGCCGCCATACAGTTATAAGGGACATGCTTCTCAGCCTCCATACGGCTCAGGACTGACTACCGGCTCGTCAAGGACAGGAATAGATAAGACTCCGTATGTCTATAACAAGGTTTCTACAAGTCAGGATCCTCTTGCTGCCCCTGCGATAAGAATGTGCGGCAAATTCAGAAGGGAGGTCGAACTTGAAGGTCAGAAGACAGCGAAACTTCTCTATAATCAGATCAATTATCCTCTTTTGAGATATTCCGATGTGCTTCTGATGTATGCCGAGGCATCTAACGAACTTGATGGTCTTAATCAGAAGGCATACGACTGTCTCGAACAGGTGCGTGCAAGGGCCGACATCAAGACCAATCCGATAGGAGACTATGATACTGACACTTTCCGCGAACTGTTGCGTAATGAGAGAGGACGTGAGTTCTGCTTCGAATCACTCAGAAAGTATGACCTTATCCGCTGGGGTATCTTCGTGGAGGAGATGAACAACTATTCGGTCTGGACTGCTGATGAAAGATGGTCAAAGGAGACGACCACCGCTGCAATTGCAAGCACAATCGGCGGGAATGTTACTCCAAAGCACATCGTATTTCCGGTACCGTCAATTGAACTTGGTGTGAATGATCTGCTCAAGCAGAACCCGTTATGGTAATCCTAAAACAGATTGTTGAGATGAAAAAGATATTATTTTTAAGTGCATTTGTTCTCTTTGCAGCATCGTGCCGGCATGATGTCGTCTATGAGGCTGACTATAATGTGACTTTGGATAAGGAGAATACGTATTATGCAGGTGAGCCTGTAAAGTTCAATTTTACCGGCAATGTGGATAATCTCCTGTTTTTCAGCGGAGAGTCGGGGCACGTATATCAGTATAAGG
>JAFVHZ010000013.1 GCA_017474265.1 Bacteroidales bacterium
CCACTTGGCACCCTTCATCTGCCAGCCGTCAGGCTTCTCGAAATTGGTGTAGTTGCAGTTACCCATGGTGATATCGAAGTCCCATACGTGGTACATCTCCATCTTCTTTCCCCTCTCCTTGGTGATGAAGGTGCTCTTGCGGATGTTTCCGTCCGGGTCCTTTGCAATCTCCTTGATGATATAGTAATTGATCAGGGAAGGAATATCGAAGAGTTCGCGATAACGGATATAATCCCTCTCGTTCTGGATATTCTCCACAGCAAGTTCGAAACGGTCCATAAGGTCCTTGACATAGGCCAACTGCTCAGCAGTAGGTTCTTCAGGATCCTGGAACATCACCGGTGTATCAAACCTCGTCTTGAAGCAGGTGGTCTCATCCATAGCCTCCTCTATTTCAAGATAATAGCCTCCTGTAAGAGCCTCTCCGCCATTATCTCCCTCTTCCACGATCTCTATATCCACCCGGCCTTCAGCCACTTCCTTATGCTCAGTGAAAGTGTATACACCGATATACTCTTCGTTCAGATACACATCCACGCTTATCAGGGTAGGAGTCCACTTCATTCCACAGATGCGCGAAAGTTCCATTGCCACGATGTTCCTCATCAGAGTCTTGTCGGAATAGTTGGCAAGAAGCACCCAATCCTTCTCAGGAGCAAGTCCGAAAAGTGACGCATTCTCGTCCAGTTTGATCCTGTACGGCTTCTTCGGCATACCCCAGGTGGAGTTGCCCCTTCCTCTGATACGCATCGTCCCCTCATAGACATCCACACTCGAGAAATGCTTAGAAGGATCTTCGATACGGACTGTACCGTTCACATAATCCTCCTTCGACTCGATCTTGGCGCCATTCTCTGTGGTAATGCGCACTACAGGGATACTGTATGGGACCGGCTCCGGTTCAGGTTCCTTCTCAGGCTCTGACGGTTTCTCCGGTTCAGATGGTTTTTCCGGTTCTTCAACAGGCGGGTCTTCCTCCAATGCAGGTGGAATTACCAACGGATCTTCGCAACCTGCAAACAATGCAAGCATGCAGAATGTCAATAACAAACAGATCTTCTTCATATTTCTACAATCACAACTTTATCACATCAGTTACACATGGCAGGCCGTAACCAGGCTGGCCGCCACCTGCCGAAACGGTCACATCACCGGCCATCGGCACCTTGTTTCCGTACATGTCCACAAGGACAACCTCGTCTGCAGGAATTACGAACTCGACATTGCGGGCCTCGCCGGCCTTCAGAGTGATGCGGTCGAACGCCTTCAGGGAGCGGATCGGAGCAGTGAAGTCCCTCTTGTTTGAAAGATATACCTGCACCACCTCGTCTCCGTCGACTTTTCCGGCATTACGTACCTTTACGCCTACCTTCAGCGAACCGTCTTCAAGGGCTTCAAGCACCATATCCGAATACTCGAAAGAAGTATAACTCAGACCATATCCGAAAGAATACACCGGCTCACCCTGGAAATATCTGTATGTACGGTTCTGCATGCTGTAGTTCTCGAAATCAGGAAGATCGTCAGCGCTGCGGTAGAAGGTCACAGGGAGCCTTCCTGCAGGGTTATAGTCGCCGAAGAGGACATCAGCCACAGCCTCTCCTCCTCTTTGGCCGCCATACCATGCGTTCACGATGGCAGGAAGATTCTCAGACTCCCATCCGAGACCTACGGCACTACCTGTCATAAGGACAAGAACCACAGGCTTTCCTGTAGCGTGAAGAGCCTTGAGGGTCTGTCTCTGGACTTCAGGGATATCGATCGACTCCCTGTCACCTCTGTGGAAGCCCTCGATCTGCACCTGCATCTCCTCACCTTCAAGCATTGGTGAAAGACCGCCAGCATATATGATCACGTCGGCATCCGCTACAGATGAAGCGAGTTTCTGAGGATCTGCCTGCTCGAGGTATCCCATATCCAGTTTCACATCGGCATTGTCGCCATGCTGGACATACCTCAACTCTATTTCATAAGTGCGTCCTTTCTTTGCATTCAGGATATAGTAGTTATTGATGAGACCTCTCTTCTCAGGAATCTTGCCGTCAATGAACAGTGTGGCATAATCGTCGGCACTTACTTCGAAACAGATCTCACCGCTTCTCGGAGCCTTGAAGGTTGTTCTCCACACAGCGGACATATTGTTGGTCTTAACTCCGTTGCCGACCTCGGTACCGTTACCCCACCTGTGATCGATCTTATCGTCATAGCAAGAGTAAGGAGATACGCCTTCCCAACGGGTATTCTGGAAATACTCCACCTTGAATCCCTTCCTGCCGTCTACGCTGAAGCAGTCCGGATCATATGCGGAGTTGAAGAGCCAGTTGTCCACAAGATTCACTCCCTTGTGATATACTACCTCCATATCTTCGCCGGCCTTCTGCCTGATTCCATCGAGGATTGTAGAGATCTCTGAAGGGAAGCCATAATAATTGGCAAGCATGGCCTTCTCATTATCCGCGTTAGGGCCTATCACGGCAATCTTTCTAATCTTCTTCCTGTCGAGAGGAAGGACACCGCCTTCATTCTTGAGAAGAACGACAGACTCGCGTGCCATATGAAGGGCATGGTCAAGATGCTCATCGCACTCAAGCACCGAGAGAGGTATATTTGCGTAAGGAACCATGCTGTCCGGGTCGAACATACCGAGACGCATACGTATCTCGAACAGTTTGCGTACTGCAGAATCTATCTCTTCTTCCGAAATGAGTCCCTTTTCAACTGCTGTCAGAAGGCCGAGATATGCACCGCCACCGCATTCGCAGTGGTTGCCGTGACGCACTGCAGCGGCAGATCCTGATGCAGCATCATCATACACCTTGTGGTTTCTGAAGATGTCATCGATGGCTCCGCAGTCAGATGTCACATAACCCTGATAGTTCCACTTCCTGAACAGGATGTCAGTCATGAGCACGTCACTGGTACTGCAGGCCTGACCGAGGAACCTGTTGTAGGCAGTCATGACTCCCGACACACCTGCCTTGGTCACAAGTTTCTCAAATGCAGGAAGATAGGTATCCCACAGGTCGTGATCGCTCACATAAGCGTCGAAAGTATGTCTGTTCCACTCCGGACCGCTATGTACGGCATAATGCTTCGCACACGCAGATGCCTTGAGGTACTTAGGGTCGTCCCCTTGGAGTCCACGCACGAAAGAAGCACCGATCTCTCCTGTAAGGAAAGGATCCTCACCGTAAGTCTCCATACCTCTGCCCCACCTCGGGTCACGGAAGATGTTGATGTTCGGAGTCCAGTATGTAAGGCCCTTGAAGATGCCCGGATTGCCATTCCTCTGCGCATCATGGAAGATAGCCCTTCCTTCGTCGGAAGTATACTGAGCCATCTTGAACATGGCGTCCACATCCCAGGTCGAAGCCATACCGATGGCCTGAGGATATGAAGTGGTGTTGTAAGGAGTACGGGCAACACCATGCAGGCACTCGTTCCACCAGTCGTAAGCAGGTATTCCAAGACGCGGTATCGCAGGAGCACCGTTGATCATCTGCCTCACCTTTTCCTCAAGAGTCAGACGGCCAAGAAGGTCGTCAAGACGCTCATCCATAGTAAGGTCAGGATTCCAGAAAGCATAGTCCATATATTGCGGTTTTTCAAATTTCTCAAGTCTTGCATCCCAGATGGCCTTGATGGTCTCTTCTTGGGAATATCCTACAGGACAAGCATCACTACGGGTATTGGCAAAATAAAACCTGAGTGAGGTCTTGCCGACTTCACCTGTCACCATACGGAGAAGACACATCTGAAGATGTCCGTTAGGATCGGTCTCACGAAGCCAGTCAAAGGCATACCAGAGCCATTTGTTGCGGTATTCTTCAGTATTAGTGGCAAACCATGTGATATCGTCATAGCCCCAGCACCAATGGTCGTTGAGATTCGCCACGCCCGGGTTGCCGTTGGTGCCGAAGTTGTCGAATTCCACAAGATATGGCAGGCTCTCTGCATACCACCCGCTAGGAGAATATGCGCCCTTGCTGCGCTTGAAGATGGAGTCACTGTAACCTACTTCAAGTTTTCCATCCATATAAGTCTCAGGTACCTCCTTGATTCGAAGAGGGAATGAGTTGAAGTCGAGAAGGCTGACTCCATCCTTTACGAAACCTCCGTATGGAGTATGTGCATCCAGAAGCACATAATGTCTGCGCGAGTTCTTCGCAGCGTAGTCGCGGATCATTCCGATCAGTTGAGAATAATGTTCCTTGTCCGGGTCATCAGCACCGATGAGTTCCACCTGGCCCAGATGCAGGGCCTCACAGCCCATATCAAGGTATATCTTTGCAAGGTAGTAGAACCAGAGTCTGGTCTCGAGGTTATTGACCATAGGCACTCCGCCGCCGCCCTCGCTCCACCTTCTCTCTGCGTTCGGGTCAAGACGCTTCACCATGTCGGCACTGCGGAAATTTCTTTTCTCTACAGGAAGGCCGAAGGCCTCGAAGACATATGCGGGAATCGGAACATTGTTCACATCCCCACTGACGTATTCGAACAGGCAGGCCTGAAACACCATCTCAGGGTCCTTCTCATGCATCTGCCTGATGGTCCTTTCAGCAAATCCGAGGAACTCAGGATCCGTCAGTCTGCTCTCGCTTCCCCACCTGTGGATGGCACGTCCGATGAACTTGGCACCCACATTGTGTACCATGCGGATGTCATCTTGCTTGTATGGGAAACTGTATCCTTCCGGTCTTCCTGACACAAGAAGATAGGTGGCGGTCACCGACCTGTCCAGATATCTTTCAAGAACCTCTCTGGAAATGGAGCCGTCAAAATAATAGGCCGAACGCTTATCCAACTCAGCAGCGTTGCCGAATACGGATGACAGGATGGCCGCAAGCACGGCCAGAACAAAAAACTTCTGCTTCATGGTCATTAGTTTTACCACTGGCTCCTTTCATTGAAGAAAGATACAGTGCGGTTGGTATACTCTGTTTTCTTTGTCTGTTCAGGAATGATTCGCATCTCTGTAGCTGCCTTCACGTCATGGAATCCGCTATCGGTAAGAGTGGCTGCGAACAAGGCCACACCGGCATCCTTAGGAAGGGTGAGTGTCTTGGTGCCCGGCTCTATGTCGATGCATACCTTGAAGAGATATACGAAACTGTATGAGTCATTGCCCTTTTGGGCGCAATGCTTATGGTTGGCGATATATCCGAACGATCCGTCCTTGAGATAGCCTTCGCTTTCGCCTTTCCACCCCCATTGTCCGAAGAAGTCGGTATAATATGGTACGGCAAACTCATGCCTGCGTCCGTCAACGGTAAAGACAGCATTACGGTCTCCATGGGTCGAAGCCACAAGAAGGAAGAGTTTGCGGGCACCAGATGCATCAGGCAGTTCGATTGTCTGGCCGTTGCAACGTACGAAATTGTTCACTGCAGCGTCAGTATTCATCGCGAACGATATTCCGTCTGACTCGACCACTTCTGGCATGAGTTCGACAGCAAGGGAATTCCCGCGACCGTCGAAATTACCGGCACGGTTGAACTCATCCGGAGTGAATGCCATCGCATTGTATGGAAGTGCCACATGAACATTTGCAGGAGCATCAAGAATATCGTCCTCCTGAAGCACGACACGGAAGGTCTTAGGCTGGAAAGCCGTACCACTGAACGTCAGACTGTTACCGCTGAATGAGGCCGGTCCCTTGTCTTCTTCTATTCCGTTTGTCTCGACTGCAGATACGATAGGACGGGAGAAGACCACTGATGCATTATCATACGGTTTTCCGTCCATTTCGTTGATACGCACGATATATCCGTTACCGTCCTCAGCCTTCTTCAGAGCCATGAGGGCTATCTGCGGATTGTCGACTTTTGCAAGAGAATATGACTTGCCCTTCACGCCGCCATGCTTCGGCGCGGTGAACGCCAGAAGAGGCTGGTTGAATGCCTCAGCAGATTCCGAGACTGAAGCGTTCACGAAATCACCCTTATGGCCGACAACCGCATATCGGAAGGTATGGTGGCCGTGGTCCTGATGTCCCTGATAGTGATAGAACGAGCCCTTGCAATAAGGTGTATTCAGAAGAGTCATTCGGATGGTACCCTCGTCAGGCTTGTCCCATCCGTATTTTGAATCGTTGAGCACAGCGATTCCATATGATCCGTCCTCATCGGTAAGTGCAGCCCATTTGTGGCCTACCACTTCGAAGGCATAGTCTGTATTCACTCC
>JAFVHZ010000161.1 GCA_017474265.1 Bacteroidales bacterium
CACACATGGCTCGAAAAGACCGCACCGGTGCATGTGGCACCGTTCGGAACATTCGTACACACGGATGTCGGATCGGCACGGATGGATATCGAGACCACAGTACGGAACATGGGAAATTCACCTGCATGTCATTCGGTAAGGCATACCCTCAAGGATGCTGCCGGGAATGTTGTCGGCACTGCCGATGCAGAAGGTGCGGTGATAGAAGCCAAGGCATCGCATCTGAGCAAGACCGCACTCACGGTTGAAAACCCGCATCTGTGGAGTTGCGAGGATCCATACCTTTATACCGTAGTCACTGAAGTCCTTGTGGGCGGCAATGTAGTCGATTCTTATGAGACCGTGACAGGAATCAGGACCCTGCATTTTGACCCTGACAAAGGATTCTCCCTGAACATGAAACCGGTCAAGATAAAAGGCGTGAACCTGCATCAGGACCATGCAGGAGTGGGAGCGGCCATTCCGGACGCCCTTCAGGAATTCAGGCTCAGGGAACTGAAGAAGATTGGAGTGAATGCGGTCAGGACAAGCCACAATCCGGCAACCCCTGAAATGCTCGACGCCTGCGACCGCCTGGGAATACTTGTGTTGGAAGAGAACCGTCTTACCGGCATAAATGACGAACACATACGTCTTCTGCGACGCATGATAGAGAGGGACCGCAACCACCCGTCGATAATACTCTGGGGAGTCGGAAACGAAGAATGGGGCATAGAATGGAAGGATGAAGGCACCCGTATCGCGGAATCCATGCGCGAATACTGCCACAGGTTCGACCCTACACGTCTGATGACCGTGGCCACAAGTTCTGGTCCGCACATCGTCATCCCGGCAGATGTCGCCGGATATAATTATCTGATTCAGAACAACATTGACGGTCTTCACAAGCAATATCCGCTTCGCAGTGCCGTGGGTACGGAAGAGACTACCGGATGCGGTACCAGAGGTGTTTATTTTGATGAGAGAGAGGCAGGCAGGATGGTTGCGCTCAACAGAAGGCAGGACACACGCGACAGTTGCTATAATGTCATAGGCCGCGGATGGAAATATTACAAGGAACGTCCATGGCTCGGAGGACTCTTCTACTGGACCGGACTCGACTACAGGGGCGAACCGAATCCTCTCTCCTTCCCTGCCACCGGCTCGGAGTTCGGTATCCTTGACTACTGCGGCTTCCCTAAGGACGAGGCATGGTACCTCAAGGCATGGTGGACAGAAGAGCCTGTACTCCACATATTCCCTCACTGGAACCTGCAAGGAAATGAAGGCGAGACCATAAGCGTCTGGGTATACAGCAACTGCGACGAAGTGGAACTCACTGTGAACGGCAGACGCTTGGGGCGCAAGAAGATGGAAGAGGACGGATATCTGAGTTGGGACGCCGTATATGCTCCGGGCAAAGTCCGCGCAATCGGATACAGGAACGGGAAGAAGGTCCTTTCAGAGCAGATAGAGACGACTGGAACAGCATCGGCCGCGACTATACAGGCTGACCGTACGGATATCGTGG
Source organism: Bacteroidales bacterium (assembly GCA_017474265.1). Lineage (GTDB taxonomy): Bacteria > Bacteroidota > Bacteroidia > Bacteroidales > UBA932 > Cryptobacteroides. The sequence goes on from JAFVHZ010000161.1 coordinate 1,511, forward strand.
CCGACGGACAGGATCTTGCAGTATGTTCTGTAAGTCTAGTCGACAGTAAGGGACGTTTCGTTCCTGACGCCTGCAACAATCTGAGGCTCAAGATTGAAGGACCTGCGCACATTCTTGGAGTCGGCAACG
>JAFVHZ010000162.1 GCA_017474265.1 Bacteroidales bacterium
ACATGTGTCCTCTTCGGTGACGGTGCTGGTGCTGCAGTTCTTACCCCCGGCGACAACATCAGAGGCATCAGACTTTCCGCTTCGAGCGCAACTGATAAACTCTGGCAGTACAGACTCCTTCATCCTACTCCGTATATTACAAAGGAAGAGGTGGATGTTCCTCTTCAGATGAAAGGTCAGGACGTGTTCAAGTTTGCCGTCAAGGCTTCGAGCAAGGATATTACCGGTATATTGAAGGAAACCGGTCTCACTGCCGATGATGTGGACCATTATATGCTCCATCAGGCGAATATCCGTATAATAAATGCCATTCAGGAATATCTGGGGCAGCCTTCGGACAAATTTCCTGTCAATATCGAAGATCATGGAAACTCATCCAGTTCATGCTGTCCTATACTTCTCGATGAATGCAGCAGGAGCGGCCTTCTCAAGAAAGGCGACCTCATTGCAATGAGCGCGTTCGGTGCGGGATTTGTGTCGGGTGCTGTCCTCTTTGAGTGGTAGAAACGTGTATTTAGGAGAAAATTGTTAAATTTGTAGACTTTAATCGATAGAAAATGATCAGAAGCAGAATATGTGAAATGCTCGGAATAAAGTATCCGGTGTTTCAAGGTGGAATGGCATGGGTGGCTGACGCTTCCCTTGCCGCTGCTGTTTCAAATGCAGGTGGCCTCGGACTTATTTCCTCAATAAATGCTGGTACCGAGGCAGTGCGTAATGAGATAAGGAAATGTCGTGAGTTGACTGATAAGCCTTTCGGTGTGAACATAATGCTCCAGGCACCGAATGCCGGTGAGATTGCTCAGATGGTAGTGGAAGAAGGGGTGAAGATCCTTACCACCGGTGCCGGATCACCTGCGCAGTATATGTCTATGTGGAAGGAGGCTGGAATCAAGGTCATTCCGGTGGTCGCATCAGTGGCACTTGCCCTCAAGATGCAGGCCGCAGGTGCTGATGCCGTGGTTGCCGAAGGTGCAGAATCCGGTGGGCATGTCGGCGAACTGCACACTATGCCTCTTATCCCTCAGGTTGTCGACGCACTTGACATTCCTGTAGTCGCTGCAGGCGGTATATGTGACGGAAGAGGTGTGGCTGCAGCTTTCATGCTAGGCGCAGATGCCGTTCAGGTCGGAACACGTTTCCTCTCGGCAGAGGAATGTACAGTTCATCAGGAATATAAGGATAAGATCCTGAAGGCTACTGATATTTCCACTATTGTGACAGGTAAGTCTCTGGGACATCCTGTCAGGTCTCTAAAGACTCCTTTCTCCAAGAACTTTGCTAGGATGGAGTCTGACCCGTCTGTGAATAAGGAAGATATTCTGGCTTTAGGAACCGGAGCACTCCGCAAGGCGGTGAAGGAAGGGGACAGGAACGGTACATATATGGCCGGAGAGTGTGCCGGCATGGTGAAGAAGATCGAACCGGCGAAAGATATCGTCGAGGATCTGATTCTTGGAGCGGAGAAGATCATCACTGGATTTTCTGCAAGGATGTAATAAGTAGGACCTTAACTGATTGAAAAAATATGAATAAAAGAGTTGTAGTGACAGGAACAGGTGTCATCACCCCTGTCGGAAATGATGTCGGGACATATTGGAAGAACCTGCTGGAAGGAGTCTGCGGCATTGATTTCATAACTTCTATCCCTACGGATGACCTTCCGGTGAAGATCGCCGGAGAGGTCAAGGATTTCTCACCTGCGGATTATGGCATAGAGCCTCCGTTCGCAAGGAAACAGGATAAGTTTACGGTGTATGCCGTTGCTGCAGCATGGCAGGCGGTAAGGCAGGCGGGCCTTGTCTCCGGTGATGAGGGCAATATAGATCCTTTCCGGTTCGGAGTATATGTGGGGTCCGGCATCGGTGGATTCACCACTCAGGCCCGCGAGACAGAGAAAATACTGAACGAGGGAGCGAAATGGGTGTCTCCGCTTTTCATCCCTACTATGATAGCGAACATCGCTGCGGGAAACATAGCCATCCGCAACAACGCTTGCGGCCCATGTCTTCCTGTGGTCACTGCCTGTGCCACATCCACTCATGCGATAGGAGAAGCATATCGTGCCATCAAGCATGGCTATGCCGATGCTATAATCGCCGGCGGTACAGAAGCGGTCATCATACCTCTGGGAATCGCCGGTTTTGCCAATGCGAAGGCTCTTTCCAGGTCTGAGGATCCGAAGTATGCTTCATTGCCATTCAACAGGAACCGTGGAGGTTTCGTGATGGCTGAAGGTGCAGCCATCCTTGTTCTTGAAGAATATGAACATGCAGTTGCCCGCGGTGCTGAAATCATTGCTGAAGTGTGCGGATATGGCAATACCTGTGATGCACACCACGTCACAGCCCCAAGGCCGGACGGCGTCACTCAGGCGGCTGCTATCCGTCAGGCTCTCGACGAGGCTGGTTATACATCCGATGATGTGCTGTATATCAATGCTCATGGTACCGGAACTGCCTTGAATGACGTGTCTGAGACCGCAGCGTTCAAACTTGCGCTCGGCGAAGATGCATATAAGGCCCATATCAGTTCTACAAAAGGCTCGACCGGTCATATGCTCGGGGCTGCAGGTGCAGCAGAGGCTGTCGCTGCAGTTCTAGCTCTGAAGAACGGGGTCGTGCCTCCGACAGCAAATCTTGACGAAACAGATCCTGAATGTGATCTTGACTATACTCCGAATCATGCTGTGGAGGCACCGCTGACCATCGCCATATCTGACTCTCTCGGATTCGGTGGTCACAACGGATGCGTTGCCTTCAGAAAATATAACGGATAGTCCTCTCTGGCCTGAACCTGACCATCATTGTACTTTAACCGACTAAACCTGCACACAAATGGACAGAGACGAATTGAAGAAATATCTGCCGCACCGCGAGCCGATGCTTCTTGTGGATGAAATCGATATAGATACGGATGGCATTGCGCATGCCAGATATCGCATAAAGGAAGATGAATTTTTCTGCAAGGGACATTTCCCCGGCAATCCGATAGTACCCGGAGTTATCCAGTGCGAGATAATGGCGCAGAGTTGCGCGCTTCTTGTAAAGGACGAGATAGTGGGGCATACAACATTATACAGTGGAATCGACAACGTGAGGTTCAGGCATGTGGTAAAGCCTGGTGACCTCTGTGAGGTGACAGCAAGACTCAAGGCCAAGAGGGGCAACCTTTTCTTTTGCGAGGCCCAGTTGCATGTGGACGGCAACCTGTGCTGTAAAGGAGACCTTTCGTTCGCCTTGGTATAGCACTTCCTGAAAGTGAAATCCGGTATTGAATCGAGAAACAGGAAAACAGGGAAATGTTTCTCTCCTTCAATACCGGATTTCACTTGTTCTTATATGTGGCATTTCTGCCTTTTACGACGGTTCTTTCTGGTACTCTTTACTGCCTGAAGGGTCATTTCATCTACCATTGATCTTTGGGCCGCCATGAAATCAAGTGCTGCGGCAACGAGAGGGAAGAGGGCTGTGACGTTGAATGACATCCCGTCCATGTTTCTGAGGATGTCGATTCCCAGCCATATCTGGAATCCGATTGCCAGAAGTCCCGCTATTACAGAGACTCTGGCCTGGAGGAAGAAGGCCTTGAAACTTGCTGCCGCGGCCACCTGGGCAATGAACATCATGATCATCAGTGACAGGTATGCGATCTTTTCAGAATAAACTATGGTGATTTTCGTGCCGTCAGGCCCGATTATGGTAGCGAATGTACAGAAGAACATCGCGAAGACAATTGCGGCTGCCAAGCCGAGGTAAAGGGTCTGTATTCTTTGCCACATATGATTCTGTTTTAAGTAAGACCGCAAAAATAGGAAATTTCCTAATAAAAAAGTATATTTGTTGTGTGATAATGATTTAAGGAATTAAGATATAGGAAATAGAGCGAAGCGAAAGCAAGTCCCCTCTTCGAGAGAGGGGATTTAGGGGAGAGGTGACGTTGACATATTCTCATATTCATGATGTCAGCGTCGAAAGAAGCATATCAGTTGAATGACAGTGATTTAATGAATTAAAAATATAGGAATATGAGAATAGCAGAATCAGAACTTATAATCAATGGTGATGGCTCGGTATTCCACCTTCATCTCCGTCCTGAAGAACTTGCAGACAATGTGATTCTGGTAGGAGATCCCGGCCGTGTGGATATGATTGCCGAATATCTCGACGACAAGGAATTCAGACATGCGTCGCGCGAATTCGTCTCTGTTACAGGCAAATACAAGGGCGTACGTATGACAGTCCTGTCTACCGGCATCGGTACTGACAATATCGATATAGTCATGAACGAACTCGATGCCCTTGCCAATATTGATTTCGCTACACGCGAAGTGAAGTCAGAGCATCGCAGCCTCAATATACTCAGAATCGGTACATCCGGTGCCATCCAGCCTGAGATTCCGTTGGGCGGCTTTGTCTTCTCGCATATTTCAGTGGGCTGCGACGGCCTCCTGAACTGGTATGCGGACCGTGACAAGATAGTGATGGCAGACATAGAAGAGGCATTCAAGAAACATACGGGATGGAACAGACATCTTCCTGATCCGTATTTTGTGAGGGCAGGAGAGAAGATGTCCGAGAAGTTCCGCGACTGTACTTACCCCGGAATGACCATTGCCGCGTCAGGTTTCTACGGCCCTCAGGGACGTGTTCTCCGTATGCCGTTGGCTATGCCGGATATGCTCGATACCTTCGAGAGTTTCCGTTTCGGCGACCTCAAGGTGACCAACTTCGAGATGGAAGGGTCGGCAATCGCCGGAATTGCCGCCCATCTCGGCCATAATGCAGGTACAGTGTGCTGCATAATAGCGCATCGTCATCACAAGGCTTCCAATCCTGACTATAAGGACCAGGTGCGCAAACTCATAGAACTCTGTCTGGACAAAATGGCTGAATAGCTCAGTCTTCCATATATGACGGTCCCTGCCAGGAGGAAAGCGTTTCCCTTAATTTCTGCTTTCCTACTGGCAGGGACCGTCTTATATACACGTGTTATCTTCCGTATATGTCCTTACGGGATTTTACGGTACTTCCTTTGGCAATCGCAGGGTCTGAAATCCATGCTTCGACAAGTCGCATCTGTTTCTGCATTACGTTGCACTCCATGAACTTTGTCTGCAGGTCAATGGTCTGTGCCATTGTGCCTGCAATTTCATGGCCATAATCGACAAAGTGATACATGTTGTAGTTGTATCCGAATTTCTGGAAACGTTTTATCAGTTTTCCGCCGCCGAAGAATCCGAGTTTGAACAACTTTATCTGCTTGTATGGGACCACTTTGTCTTCTGTCCCATGAAGCATCATGGTAGGGCATGGGGCAGTGGCGTAGTCGACAAAGCCTTCGCGAGAAAGTATCGCTCCGGAAAACGACATTACACCCGCATAGTTGAAACCTTCAGGAAGGACAGATGCCCACGAAGTCCTGTTTGCCAGTTCGTATTCAGCCTGCATGACTGTGATGGCGCCGGCTGACGAGCCGCTTATGACGATGTTGTCCGGTGAGACCCCGAACTGGTCTGCGTTGTCAAGGATGAAGTTCGTGGCGCTGAACAGGTCTTCTACTGCCATGTGAATGGCATTGTCGAGGACATTTACCTGCGCAACACCGACTTTTGAAGTCCCTTTCAGCCCGAGGCGATAGTCGATGGAGATGACTCTGTAGCCGTTTGCGGTCATGGTCCTGAACCATTGGTGGTAGCCGGAGTCATCGCGCGTGCCTGATACGAAGCCGCCGCCGAACATGAAGACTATTGTCGGCTTTTCAATTCCGTTAAATGTGGTTTCGCTGCCTTTTGCCGGATTGTACACGTCAAGGAACAGGTCGCAGGTGTCACGACGTTCGTACATGTATGTTCCGTCTGGAGTGATGCTTCCTGACTGTGCGCATACTTTTGCAGCAGCAAGAAGGAACAATGTTCCGATGAGGAGGATCTTATTATTCATCTGTGTCGTCTTTATCGTCAGTTATGAGTTTTTCAGAAGGAATGAGCCTGCGGATGGCCTTTATATGGCGGAAGAAGCGGAAGGCAATCACACGGACAACCGTATAGCATGGAATCGCCACGATCATGCCGACCGGACCTCCGATGTGTCCTACGATGAGAAGGACGATGAATATCTCCAGAGGCTTTGACTTGATGCTTGTCGAGTAGATGACAGGCTGATAAAGGAAGTTGTCAATGAGTTGTGTGAAGCAGAATATCGCTATGAGGATGCCGGTGAAAAGCCAGAAGTTGACGTCCAGACCGATCGGGACTATGCTGCTGTACTTTATGATGAGGCCCAGTAATGTGCCTAGTGCTCCTCCGAGTAGAGGTCCAACGTATGGTATTATGTTCAGGATGCCGGTGAGGAAGGCAATTCCGATGGCAGCATTGAATCCAAGACGGGCGATGAGCCATAGGCCAAGGAAGTTGATGAGGGCGACTCCCATGATTTCAATCATGACACCGATGAAATATCTTGAAAGCAGGTGTCCGATGTCGGCAATGGCCTTTTCTGTGGTCTTTTCATGCTTGTCGGGAACCAAGGCGCATATGATGTTTGTGAACAGACCATCATCCTTGATGAAGAAGAAGCCGATGAACACCACTGAAAAAAGTCCTACACCGAGGCTGGTCAGGAATGATGCCGCCGATCCGAGTACGGACGAGAACATGGATACATTGACCAGTTTCTGGACCTCCTGAAGTATTGCTACTTCCAGACGGAAATCTTCTCCAAGGTCAGGAAAACTCTGTCTGAGGAAGGCATTCAGGTCCGCTAGAGGTACGGCGATGCTTCGTGCCGCATTTTCGATGTTGGCGAGCGATATGTCCTTGAGGATGTTTCCGACTATAGGGATGATACCGACGATCACCGCCATCACCGCACCCAGTACGAGAATCAGTGAAATCACCGCCAGAAGCCAGTCCGGAGCCTTTCTGCCCTTGATGCGTATCTTCTGAAGGAGCCCCATCAGCGGCTTTGCTATCAAAGACACCACTACTGCGGCCAGTATGTACACCAGCACGCTTCTGAAATACCAGCATATGCCGCATACGATCGCTACACCGGTAGTCAGCAGTATGTACTTCGCCAGTTTGTCCACGTATCTTTCATTATGTTCCATATCAGATTTTTTTTTCTAAAAAATTAGGTTGTGCTATATATTGGCACAATGCCGCTCTATCTTTGCATTAACAAAAACAAATGGTTATGAATACAGACAACACACTTGCTTTCTTCAGTTCGGTAATCGCATCCGATCCTTCGTATAAGACCTTAGTCGACATGATCGACGAAATGGACCTTCAACTGGTTGACGTCAGCCTTGCTTAGACTTACCCTGAGTCTTCCGCTTCGTCCGGAACCGTGAACCATCCTCTCTTCGATTATCCGCTCCGAAACGGGGTCTTCAATATACTTCTGGATGGCTCTCTTGAGAGGTCTTGCACCGTAACTCGGGTCATATCCGGCCTCTGCTACAAACCTCTTGGCAGATGCCGTCACTACAAGATCGAAGCCAGCCTCCTTCACTCTTCGTTTCAGGCTCCTTAGTTCGATGTCGATTATCTTCTCGATGTCTTCCTTGTCGAGCGGATTGAAGAAAACCTGTTCGTCCACCCTGTTGATGAATTCTGGTGGAAATGCTTTTCTTACAGCTTTTTCGACGACAGATTTCCTGTTGCCTGACACATTCCTTCCCGAAGTGCTGAAACCCATGCCGTTTCCGTATTCCTCCAGTTCCCTGCTGCCGACATTGGATGTCATGATGACGATCGTATTTCTGAAACTCACCGTCCTGCCGTTACTGTCTGTCATCCGGCCTTCATCCAGTACCTGCAGGAGCAGGTTGAATACATCAGGATGGGCCTTTTCGATCTCGTCAAGAAGGACTACGCAGTACGGTTTCCGCCTCACCCTTTCGCTCAGTTGTCCGCCTTCCTCGAATCCGACATAGCCCGGAGGGGCTCCTATGAGTCTGGATACGTTGAACTTCTCCATGTATTCACTCATGTCGAGCCGTATCATGTTGTCTTCCGAGTCAAACAGATATTCTGCCAATGACTTTGCCAGTTGCGTCTTTCCGACTCCGGTAGGCCCGAAGAAGAGGAAGGTCCCGATCGGCTTTCCGGGATCCTTTATGCCGGCACGGTTGCGCTGGATGGCACGTACTACCTTTTCTATCGCCTCGTCCTGTCCTATGATGCGTTTCTGCAGGGCATCCTGCATCTTCATGAGTCTGCTTCCTTCGTTTTCCGCCACCTTGCCTGAAGGTATTCCGGTCATCTTTGAGATCACGCATGCCACATCTTCTGCTGTGACATGTCCGGTCTTCTTAGGGTTCTTCAGGCGCACCATCGAACCAGCCTCATCCATGGCGTCGATAGCCTTGTCCGGCAGGCATCGGTCCGTGATGTATCGTTCTGACATTCTGACACATGCCTCGATGGCCTCGTCTGTATATATCACATTGTGGTGCTTCTCGTAATTTGTCTTCAGCCGGTCCAGGATGGAGATCGAATGCGGGATGTCAGTGTGCTCGACGATTATCTTCTGGAACCTTCTGTCGAGGGCTCCGTCCTTTTCGACTATCTTGCGGAACTCGTCCAGAGTCGTGGCGCCTATGCACTGGATGTCTCCACGGGCCAAGGCCGGCTTGAGCATGTTCGCCGCATCCAGACTGCCTGAGGCCCCGCCTGCTCCTACGATGGTGTGGAATTCGTCGATGAAGAGGATGACATCCGGATTCTCAGCCACTTCCGTTATTATGGACTTAAGGCGTTTCTCAAAGTCACCGCGGTATTTGGTGCCCGCTACAATGGAACCTAAGTCCAGGGAAATCAATCGCTTTTCAGCCAGTACCGGCGGGATGTCTCCCGTCACTATCTTGATGGCGATTCCTTCCACTATGGCGGATTTTCCGACACCGGGATCTCCGACAAGCATCGGGTTATTCTTCCTTCTGCGGCCCAGTATCTGGATCACGCGCTGTATTTCGTCATCCCTTCCGACAAGAGGGTCCAGTCTGCCTTCACGTGCCGCCTTTGTGATGTCATATCCGAACTCTTCAAGAGGGGAGACCTTCTTCTCTTCCTCCTTTGCCTGTCTTATGTGTATCTGTGGAGCCTCTTCTTCGTTTCCCTCGGGCTCTTCCTCTTTCTGAGCGGTGTCCCTGTCAAGCATGTCGTTCCTGTCCATATACTTGAATATGTTGCCATATTCGACGCCAAGATCACGGAGATAGGTGCTTCCGTATGAACTTCCGGCCCTGCAGAGGGCAAGGAGAAGATGCTGGGACGAAGCCTGGGCGCTCCGCAACTTCGTGGCCTCCAGGATGGTGTAACTCAATACATTCTGCGCTCCTCGCGAGAAACTGACGTTGTCGATCTCCGAGTATGGGATATGCTCGTTGGTGAAGATGTGGTTGTCGATGAACTGCTTCATCTCTTCAAGGTCTATCGCAAGCCCCCTCAGAGCATCTGCAGCGGTGTTTTCCCTATGCCTTATGATGCCAAGGAACATGTGGTCCGGAGCGATTCCGTAACTTCCGGTCCTCATGGCTTCCTCGCGGGAATAACTGATTATCGAATTGAGTTCGTCAGATATGCTTATTTCCATAATTAAATTCCTCTTGATTGCACAAAATTACTAAAAAAAATGTAACTTTGCGGGGATATGCATAAAAGTCTATTAAGATAAAAAGCAAATATGGAAAATGAGGTAAAGACAGGTAGGATCGAGCAGGTTAACATCGACCAGCAGATGAGGAGCGCGTATATCGACTATTCCATGTCGGTTATCGTCTCCAGGGCGCTTCGGGACGTGCGCGACGGTTTCAAACCGGTGCACAGAAGGGTGCTGTTCGGAATGGACGGTCTCGGTCTGAGACATACGAGCCAGACCAAGAAGTCTGCACGTATTGTCGGTGAGGTGCTCGGTAAGTTCCATCCGCATGGAGATGCCAGCGTGTATGACGCGATGGCCAGAATGGCTCAGGACTGGAGCCTGAGGTACCCTCTCGTGTTCGGACAGGGTAACTTCGGTTCTATGGACGGTGACCCGGTGGCTGCGATGCGTTATACCGAAGCCAAACTTTCGAAACTTTCTGATGAGGTCCTTGCAGACCTTGAAAAGGATACGGTTGATTTCCAGAACAACTTCGACGACTCTCTTCAGGAGCCGACGGTACTTCCTACAAAGGTTCCGCTCCTTCTCCTGAACGGTTCTTCAGGTATTGCTGTCGGAATGGCGACGAACATGGCTCCGCACAACTTGAGCGAGTGCTGTGACGCGATATGTGCCTATGTCGACAATCCTGAGATCACTGTCGAGGAACTGATGCAGTACGTGAAGGGTCCGGATTTCCCTACCGGAGGCATCATACAGGGACGTCAGGGCATAAAGGATGCGTTCGAGACAGGACGCGGCCGTATCGTCATCCGTTCGAAGACGGAGATCGAGGTAAGCGACTCCGGCCGTGAGACTATCGTGGTGACAGAGATCCCATACATGGTCAACAAGCGCGAGATGATCGAGAAGATTGCCGAACTTGTAGAGACCAAGAAGATCGACGGCATCGCTTATATCAACGATGAGACCACAATGAAGGGAGTACGCATCGTCATCCGCCTGAAGAAGGATGCCAATGCGAATGTTGTCCTCAACATGCTCTACAAGTATTCTCCGCTTCAGTCCAGTTTCTCAGTGAACAATGTGGCTCTCGTGAACGGACGCCCTCGTACGCTCAACCTGAAGCAACTCATTAAGTACTTCGTAAGGCACAGGCATGAGGTGATCATAAGAAGGACCAAGTTCGACCTTGACAAGGCTCAGAAGAGGGCTCATATTCTCGAAGGTCTTCTCAAGGCTCTGGATGTGATCGATCAGATAATCAATATCATACGTTCTTCAAAGAGTGTAGACGATGCCAAGACGGAACTCATGGCGACCTTCGGATTTACAGAAGTCCAGGCCACTGCAATCGTCGAGATGCGTCTGCGTCAACTCACGGGACTCGAGCGCGAGAAACTTCAGAGCGAATATGATGAACTCATGAAGTTCGTGAAGTACTGCCAGGATGTCCTCGCAGACGAGAAACTCCAGTTCGGCATCATCAAGGACGAGACCATGGAGATGAAGGAGAAGTACGGTGACGCAAGAAGGACCGAGATCGCCCTCTCTGCCGAGGAATTCAATCCTGAGGACTTCTATGCTGACGAGGATGTGGTGATAACCATCTCTCACCTCGGCTACATCAAGAGGACGTCTCTTACAGAATACCGTCTCCAGAACAGGGGAGGAGTAGGAATGAAGGGAAGCGCAACACGTGACGAGGACTTCATAGAGCATATCTATGTGGCAAACATGCACAGCACGATGCTCCTGTTCACCCAGAACGGAAAGTGCTACTGGCTCAAGGTCTACGAGATTCCTGAAGGCTCACGCGCATCGAAGGGACGTGCCATCCAGAACGTCATCAACATCGAACCTGATGATAAGATCAAGGCATACCTGAACGTGAAGAACCTCAAGGATGAGGAACGATTATTGTGCCGCCTGCCTGATACTCGCCTAAAAAGCTTCCTGCTTTGCCGCCGATAACGAGTGCCGGTTGTTTTTCTTTATAAGCCTTCAT
>JAFVHZ010000163.1 GCA_017474265.1 Bacteroidales bacterium
AAGCATAAGAAAAAGAAAAAGTTTCGTTGTTTTTCAGAAAGACAACAGATCTGATGGCAGCAGATGATACTTTTGCAGAAGCAAGGACAGATTTTGCGAACTGTCAAAATAAAATTAATTTTGCGACTAAAGCAGAAGCTACATCAACAACTGCAGGACTTATGTCTGCAGCAGACAGAGAGAGATTTGACTCAATGACTAGGCCCTCATCAACCCTAACGCGCTCAAACTTCTGCTGCCGAAAAGTACCGGCCAGGTGTCGGCAAAGGCTACGGTGAGCGTGTCCATCAAGCATTGGCAGGATACCGACACATTCTCCTATCACATCAACGGAGACGAGACTCCCGTAAGGTTCGACCTCATCGAGGATGAACTCATAGAACTTCTCCAGACTGAGGAAGACCCGACATTCTCGATATATGCGGACGAGACCGTTCCTATCAAGGAAGTCGTGGCAGTGATGAACATTGCCAAGCGCAATCACTACAAGGTCATAATGGCGACGTCGCCGGAATAGGAAACCAGACATGGCAGGACAGCAGTACATACGCGAAAGAGAAAGGCAGGAGAAACTGTCAAGGACGACCGGTGCGGCCTTGACGGTCGGTCTGCATATTGCCATAGGCGTATGCTGCTTCACCACAGGATTCACATATCTGGACCCTCCTCCCCCTGAAAAGGAACAGATATTGATAGAGTTTGACGAGCCGCAGATCGAAAAGCCGCGTCAGATATGGAACGGTACCAGACCTCAGGCCGTCAATCCTGACCCGACCCAGCCGATAAATCTCGTCCAGCAGTCAGAGGCGCAGAACGAAGGGACCAAGAGCAACGAGGCTCCCGAGGCACAGGTCGACGACTTCGGAGATGTTGACGTACCGGACCCGGAGCCAAAGAAGGAAATCGACCGAAGGGCTCTTTTCCGTGCTGCAGACAACAAGACTCAGAAGGACACTCTGGCAGCACAGACCGCCCGCGAGGTCAGCGACGCCTTGAAGGCCGGGCATGCACAAGGCAACACACGCACCGGAGAGACATCCGGAGAGCCTAACGCAAAACTGGCGGGAAGAAGCGTCAACGGCACCTTGCCGAGACCTTCATACGGAGTGCAGGCTTCAGGAAAGGTCGTGGTCGAGATCTGGGTGGACAATTACGGCAATGTGCAGAAGGCTGTGGCCGGTGTGGAAGGAACGACGGTCTCGGACAAGACCCTGTGGCAGGCGGCAAGAAAGGCAGCATTGGGAGCGCACTTCAACATGAGCGCGGACGCTCCTGCGATGCAGAAAGGAACGATAACATACATATTCAATTTGAAATAGACCCGGCGATGCCGGAAACAACGATTGGCGTGAGCCAAATATTTATCAACAATCAATCAGCCGAGAAGGCATAATTAAAATGGAAGACAACAGAAGAGGCGGCAATGGCCGCAGAACAGAAGGCCGTAGAGAGTACGGTGAGAGAAGAAACAGTGACAGAAGACCTTACGGAGAAAGATCTGAGAGAAGGTCCTATGGAAGCCATGGCGGCGAGCGCAGAAGTTTCGGAGGAAACTCTGAAAGGAAGCCGTACGGCAGCAGCGAAAGAAGGTCATATGGAGACAATCCTGAAAGAAGACCTTATGGAGAAAGGTCCGAAAGAAGGACATACGGAAACAACTCTGAAAGAAGATCATTCGGCGGAGACAGGAAGCCGTTCAGCGGAGAAAGAAGGTCATACGGTGAGAATTCCGAGAGAAGAAGTTACGGAAGGAAGCCGTCGACCGGTTTCAAGAACACAGGAAGGAAGAGTTACAACAGGAAGGACCTCAACTACTTCCGCAATGAGGAGGAGAGCGGGATCAACAAGATGATCAGCAGAAGGCCTCAGATCGACAACAGCAATTTCTCAGACAACGATACAGTAAAGGCTCCTATCAAGGAGGAGGTACGCCTCAACAAGTTCATCGCCAACTCAGGCGTATGCTCGAGAAGGGAGGCTGACAACCTCATCCTCGCTGGAGTGGTGACAGTGAACGGAGAGGTAGTCACCGAACTCGGCACCAAGGTGAACATCTACACAGACGACATCCGCTTCAACGGCGAGCGCCTGAAGGGTGAAGAGAAGGTATACATCATCATGAACAAGCCTAAGGGCTACGTGACCACAGCAAGCGACCCTCATGCAGACAAGACCGTGATGGATCTTCTCAAGGGATGCCCTGCAAGAGTATTACCTGTAGGCCGTCTTGACAAGAATACCACAGGTGTCCTCATGTTCACCAACGACGGTGAGATCGCAGAGAAACTCACTCACCCTTCTTATGACAAGAAGAAGATCTATCAGGTATCCCTCGACAGCAAACTCCGTATGGAGGACTACGAGAAGATCCTGAGCGGAGTGGAACTTTCCGACGGAACCATTGCTGCTGACGCACTCGAGTACATCGAAGAGGATGACCACCGCAAACTCGGCATCGAAATCCATTCAGGAAAGAACCGTATCGTGAGAAGGATATTCGAATCCCTCGGATACGAGGTGAAGGCCCTTGACCGCGTATATTTCGCAGGACTCACAAAGAAGGGAATCAAGAGAGGCGAATGGCGCTACCTTTCAGAGGGTGAGACCAACCTTCTCAGAATGGGTGCATATCTGTAATGAACATGACAGAAAACAACAAAAGACATCGCGCTGGATTTGTCAACATCATCGGTAATCCGAATGTGGGCAAATCCACGCTTATGAATGCCCTCGTGGGCGAGAAACTTTCCATTGTGACTGCAAAGGCCCAGACGACCCGGCACAGGATCATGGGAATCGTCAACGGAGAGGACTACCAGATCGTATATTCCGACACTCCCGGCATCCTCAAGCCCAACTACCGTCTGCAGCAGAGCATGATGAACTTCGTGGACACCGCCATCGGTGACGCCGACATCATCCTGTATGTGACCGACACAGTGGAAAAGGGTGACAAGAATGAAGAATACATCGCGAAACTGCAGAAGATAGACTGCCCTGTAGTTCTGGTAATCAACAAGATAGATATCAGCAGCCAGGAGCAGGTGCTGGAACTCATGCAGTGGTGGAAGGAACAACTTCCGAAGGCCATCATCTTCCCGGCATCAGCACAGGAGAAATTCAACCTTGAGAACATCTTCGACGCAATAGTGGCAAACCTCCCTGTAGCACCGGCATGGTACGACAAGGATGTCTTCACTGACAAGAACCTCAGATTCTTCGCATCTGAAATAGTAAGAGAGAAGATATTCCTCAACTATAAGGAAGAGATCCCGTACAGTTGCGAAGTGGTGGTGGAAGAGTTCAAGGAAGGTGCTGAGCGCTACGACATCAGCGCGGTGATCTATGTAATGCGTGACACTCAGAAGGGCATCATCATCGGCAAGGGAGGACAGTCCCTGAAGAAGGTGGGAACCCAGGCACGCATCGACATGGAAGACTTCTTCCAGAAGAAGGTATTCCTCAGTCTTTATGTAAAGGTAGACCCTGACTGGAGGGAAAGCAAGAAGGAACTTAGAAAGTTCGGATACGAATATTAGGATGCGGCTGGCCCGCCAACATTATAACAACTGACAGACCATGAGTTTTGAGGATATGGATCTTCCTGAAGAGGAGATCAACGACAGTGAAGATCAGGAACTGGAAATGACTGAAGCCGCCCCGAGCGGCAGATTTGACCGTCTCCTTGGAGAAGGAAGTCGGAAATTCAAGTTATCGGGAATGTTCAGGGAGTGGTACATCGACTACTCCTCATATACTGTATTGTACAGGGCAGTCCCACACCTGATCGATGGTCTCAAGCCCGTACAGAGACGTGTTCTCCACGCAATGTGGAGGATGGACGACGGCAGTTATACGAAGGTGGCCAACATCGTCGGGCAGGCGATGCAGTTCCATCCTCACGGAGACCAGTCCATACTCGGAGCCCTCGTATGGCTCGGCCAGCGGAACTATCTCGTGGACTGTCAGGGAAACTGGGGTAATATCCTGACCGGAGACTCCAATGCGGCACCCCGTTACATCGAGGCCCGTCTGAGCAAGTTTGGAAAGGAAGTGGTATTCAACCCGAAGACCACCAACTGGATGACTTCGTATGACGGACGAAACCAGGAACCGATAGAACTTCCTGTGAAGTTCCCTATCCTCCTCGCTCAGGGTACCGAAGGTATCGGAGCAGGATTCGCGTCAAAGATTCTGCCTCACAACTTCAACGAACTCATCGACTGCTCGATAGCGATCCTTCAGGGCAAGGATTTCGAGATCTTCCCTGACTTCCTTACAGGAGGTGCCGCAGACTGCTCGAAATACAGCAGCAAGCGCAAAGGAGGAAAGATCAAGATACGCGCAAAGATCGAGAAGATCGACAAGAACACCCTTGCGATCACCGAGGTGCCATACAGCAAGACCACTCCAGTAGTGATCGAGACCATCCTCAAGGCCAAGGAAAGCGGAAAGATCAAGATCAAGAAGATCGACGACCTGACTACAGACAAGGTGAACATCATCATCCACCTTCCGAATGATGTGTCGCCGGACAAGACCATCGATGCACTCTATGCCTTCACTGCATGCGAGGTGTCGATCACTCCGAACACATGCGTCATCCTTGACAACAAGCCTCAGGTACTGAGCGTGAACGAGATGCTCCGATACAGCACAGAGCACACGAAATCGCTCCTTGGTCAGGAACTCTCCATCAGACTGAGCGAACTGGAAAACGACTGGCATTACAATTCACTTGAGAAGATATTCTTCGAGAACAAGGTGTACAAGATTCTCGAAGGCGATGCCAAGACTTGGGAAGACCAGTTGCAGGAGGTATTCGACGAGATGCTCAGATATCAGGGCCTTCTCAAGAGACCTATCCTCATGGAAGACATACACAAACTCGTAGAGAAGCCGGTCCGCAAGATATCCAAGTTCGATGTGAAGGCCGTGGAAGAGAAACTTCGCGGCATCGAAGACGAAATGGAAGAGGTACAGAACCATCTGAACCATCTCAACGACTTCACCATCAACTATTTCAAGAACCTCAAGAAGAAATACGGAAAGGCATATCCTCGTCTTACCGAACTCGTGGAGTTCGAGAACATCGAAACCACAAGGGTGGTAAGCAACAATGCTAAACTCTATGCAAACAAGGCAGACGGATTCGTCGGTATCGCCCTGAAGAAGGAGGACAATGCCGAATTCATCTGCGACTGTTCGGACCTTTCCGAGATAATCGTCATCCACAAGGATGGAAAATATGTGGTTACAAAGGTGTCGGACAAGGCATTCTTCGGAAAGGACATCATGTATGTCGGTCTTTTTGACAGGAATGACCAGAGGACCATATATAATGTGATCTATAGAGAGGGCAAGACTGCCGTAAGTTATGCCAAGAGATTTGCTGTGACAAGCGTAACACGCGACAAGGAGTATGACATCACTCAGGGAACACCTGGCTCGCAGATCCTCTGGCTCACAGTAAACCACAACGGTGAGGCTGAGACCGTCAAGATCTATTTCAGGCAGCGCGCCAAACTGAAGAAACTCATCGACGAGTATGACTTCTCCCAACTCCTGATCAAGGGACGAGCCTCAAGAGGAAACCTCGTGTCGAAGAACCCTATCCAGAAGATAAACCTGAAGGCCAAGGGTATATCCACCATCGGTGGCAAGGACATATGGTTTGATGAGGACATCCAGAGACTCAATGAAGACAGCAGGGGTCTGTATCTCGGTCAGTTCAATACCGGAGACCATATACTAGCCATCTTCAAGGACGGTACATATTATACCACCACATTCGACCTGAGCAACAGATATCAGGGAGATCTTCTGAAGATAGAGAAACTGGATGTGAACAAGGTCTATACAGTCCTGTATTATGACAAGGCTGTGGCATCGTTCTATGTGAAGAGGTTCTCGTTCGATGTGAGCGATAACACTCCGGTATGCTTCATTTCGGATGCAAAGGGATCATATCTTGTAGAGATCAATGAGGACAGGCATCCTCAGTTCGAGATCACATTCGGAGGAAAGAACGCGAACCGCGATCCTGAGAATGTTGACGCCGAGGAGTTCATTGCAAAGAAAGGTCTTCAGGCGAAGGGAAAGAAGGTGAGCGCACTTGATGTGAAGTCCGTGAGGTTCATCGAGCCTCTTGTGAAGGAGGGAGACGAGGATGAGCAGACTGCATCTGAGGCTGAGAATGTGGCTGGAGAGATTGACAACAGCGATGTGGAGGATCCTATCGACATCACTCTCGACGAAGACACGCAACTAACTCTATTTTAAGCACTTTTAACAATAACCTGATTTTCAAATAGTTGCAAAACACAGGGAATTATCAATGACAATCAGTCTGACAGGATTTATGGGATGCGGCAAGAGCAGTGTCGGGAGGAGACTTTCGGAACTGCTCTGCTGTCCTTTCATGGACCTTGACGAGGTGATTGTGGAGTCGGCAGGGAGGACTGTTCCGGAGATATTCGCTTCTGATGGGGAGGCGGAATTCAGGAGGATGGAAAGAGATGCACTTGAACTTGTATTCAACATGCAGGAGACAAGGCAAAGTGCTCCATTGGCCCCCTCCCACTTCGTGGGCCCCTCCCCCTACGCGGGGGTGCGAAAATGCCAATTCCGCACAAATGCCTTATCCCCTGACCTGGAATGGCAAAACACCGACCACATCCTTCAGACTGATACTCCACACGATCAGACAGACGCGGAAAGAATTTCAGCGGTGCTGGCGCTGGGAGGCGGTACGGTGATGACGCCGGAGTGTGCGGAGATGGTTCGGGAGCATACCTTGTGCGTTTATCTGCGTGCATCTGTGGACACTCTCGTAAGGCATCTTGAAGGCGAATCTTCCGGCAGGCCGATGCTTCAGGGCAATCTCCGTCAGAGGATAGAAGACCTCATGGCAAGACGCTCGGCCACATACGAAAAGACCGCCCATGTCATCATCGACACAGACGGCAGATCCATTGAAACCGTCGCTCAGGACATTCTGTCACATATCAACCGTTCAAGCACAGTCTAGCACCGCTCAAACCAGCGGGAGAGAAAGACATTGTATACCGAATACGTGGTTCCTTCGCTGTGAGGGGTCGCCAGAAGCAGTTCCTTTTCCAACAGAGAGGCCAGGCATCTCTGGGCATTGGCAGGAGTGCCTATCTTATATTTCATCAGAAAATCCTTTGCCATAGGGTGGTCCGTAGTTCCTTCATTTGCCACAGCCTTCAGGAAGTTCCATTGAGCGGGAGTAATCAGATTGCGTATCTCGAAGAATCTGTCTTCATACTCGTCAAATATCAGATTTATTGCTAGCAGGACATCGTTTCTGTCGTGATACCTATGCTGGATATTGAAGATAGTATGACATAACTTCTGGACATAGAAGGTATGTCGGCGAGTCCATGAAAGTATCATGCCCACCGCCTCGTCACTGATATCGCGTCCCTTCGAACGGAACTGGCAGATAATGAACTCCCGGTATATGTCTTCCGGTATTTTCTTGAGCGAAAGGAACGATGTGCTTTCGTAGAAAGGGCGCCTTGCATCAGTGAACATTTCCACCATGAGATGCTTCCTGCTGCCACAGAAGATGAAATGGATGTTGTTAAGATGCTGGATATAACTGCGCAGGACGGCCTCCATCCTGACACCCGGATATTCCCTTATCTGCTGGAATTCATCTATGGCTATCACTATCTCTCTATCCAGATCCTTAAGGAATCTGAATATCATATCTATTGTCATCTCCTTTTCCAAGTCATCCCGATAGACAAGACTCACCTGTGGTTCTGCGGTCAGAGGGTCATATGAGATGGAAGGACGGAGCCCTGAAATGAACTTTATGAATCTGTTGACAATATTCTCTTTCTTCAATACAGCCACCACGGACTCCATCAACTTTCTGTTGAAGTCATCGATCGTCCGTGTATTCATTATGTCCACATAGAAAGTCAGGACATCACTGCGGCGTTCTTTGATTTCCTCGAAAGTACGCATGATCAGTCCGGTCTTTCCCATCCTCCTTGGAGAAATCAGCGTTACATCAGAACCACCGAAAAGATAGCCGATAAGAAGTTCCACCTCCGCATCCCTGTCACAGAAAAGGTCCTTGCTGACAAACGGCTTCAACGCAAACGGATTATTCACCTTAGGGCACATACCAAAACATTTTGTGCAAATATACTATACATTTTGCATAATACAAAATGTATATCATAAGTGACGTCTTAGCCCGCTCGGCACATAATAATCGAAAATATACAGACGAATTTCTACTACACCAGTTCCTCGCGTTCGCGGAGGTCCTTTACGCGGAGTTGGGTGTTGGCGGTGCCGCGGTAGTAGTTTTCCACTATCGAATAGCAGACATCGACCGGGTTGCCGGTCTTGATGTGGTCGAAGAAGTCGGCCATGTTGAACGCTATTGCCGAGATGTGATGGTACGGATGCGACTCCTGGATGAGTTCGAGTTTGAGATGGCCGCCTTCTGCACCGACCTTGCGTCCCATTCCATTGTCGTAGACATTCTCCGTCAGGAAGACAGGAGCACTGTTGCCGGGTCCGAACGGCTGGAACTGCTTCAGGATACGTAGGAACTTAGGCGTGATCTGTGAGAAGTTGAGTCTGGCATCGATGTCGACCACAGGGGTCTGCATGGCAGGAATGATGGTTCCCGAGATGGACTTTTCTATTCTTTCACAGAAGGCAGGAAGGTTTTCCTCCTTAAGTGTGAGGCCCGCTGCATAGAGGTGACCACCGAAATTCTCAAGAAGGTCAGAGCAACTCTCTATGGCATCATATAGGTCGAACCCGTGCACGCTTCTTGCAGAACCGGTGACGAGTCCCCCCTGAGACCGGGTAAAGACTATCGTCGGCTTGTAGAAGGCCTCCACAAGGCGCGATGCCACGATACCCACGACACCTTTATGCCACTGAGGGTTATATACTATGGTCGCATTTCCGGATGAAAGACAATTACCCGTCCGGACCATTTCCAGAGCCTCCTGGGTGATGCGTCTATCTATGTTCTTGCGCTCGTTGTTGTGTTCGTTGATTTCGGTACCGATACGTATAGCCTCCGAAGCGTCATCTGCAGTAAGGAGTTCTACGGCCATGCGTCCTGACTCCATTCGTCCTGCAGCATTGATACGTGGACCTATCTTGAAGACAATGTCATCGATGGTAAGATGAGTCGGCTCCAAGCCTGAGAGATGTATCATGGCAAGAAGGCCTTCGCGTGGATTTGTATTCAACTGCTTGAGGCCGAAATGAGCGAGTATCCTGTTCTCATCGGTAACTGATACCAGGTCAGATGCGATGCTGACCACCAGCAGGTCGAGAAGAGGGATAAGGTTCTCGAAAGGCAGGTCATACTTCTGTGAATATGCCTGTACGAGTTTGAAACCCACTCCGCAGCCGGAAAGGTCGTCGAACGGATAATGACAGTCTTCCCTCTTAGGGTCAAGGACCGCTACAGCGTTCGGCAGTTCGTTCTCCGGAAGGTGGTGGTCACAGATGATCATGTCTATGCCCTTGGATGCGGCATAGTCCACCTTCTCGTTTGCCTTGATGCCGCAGTCCAGGGTGATGATGAGACCGAAATTGTTTTCCGACGCCCAATCTATTCCTTTGTACGACACTCCGTAGCCTTCGTCATAACGCTCGGGGATGTAGAAGTCCACGTTCCTTGTGAGACGGCGAAGGAAAGAATAGACAAGAGACACGGCAGTGGTGCCGTCCACGTCATAATCGCCGTATACCAATATCTTCTCACCACCGGAAACTGCCTTATGCACCCTTTCCACTGCCTTTTCCATATCCTGCATAAGGAACGGATCATGAAGGTCGGAAAGGTTCGGACGGAAGAAGGAACGGGCCTGCTCGAAGGTATGGACGCCTCGCTGGACAAGGAGTTCGGCCAGAACGGGGTCGACTCCAAGTTCAGAAGAAAGACGGCTTACATTTTCAGAATCAACGCCGTCACGCAATTTCCATATCTTTTCTACTGCCATAGCATACAAAGATATGGATTTTTTTATAAATTTGCGGGAATATTGAGAATAAACAACAAAAAATATACAACTATGAGCATAATGGATCTCAACGAACAGGAGATTTTCAGAAGAGAATCACTCTCTAAACTCAGAGAACTTGGAATCGAGCCATATCCGGCACCGCTCTACCCCATCAACACATCCGCAGCGCAGGTAAAGGCAGAGTTTGATGAGGAGAAGGGCAACTTCCAGGACGTGGTCATTGCTGGCCGCATCATGTCAAGACGTATCATGGGTGCCGCATCATTCGGAGAACTACAGGATGAGACCGGCCGTATCCAGATCTACGTCAACCGTGACGAGATCTGCCCGGGCGAAGACAAGACCATGTACAACACCGTATGGAAGAAACTTCTCGATATCGGAGACATCATCGGCATCAAGGGATTCGCCTTCATCACCAAGACCGGACAGCTTTCCATCCACGCAAAGGAGCTCACCCTCCTGAGCAAGTCGCTCCGCGTCCTTCCTATCGTGAAGGAGAAGGACGGCGAGGTGTTCGACGCATTCTCTGATCCTGAGCTCAAGTACAGACAGAGATACGTGGACCTTATCGTGAATCCTCAGGTGCGTGAC
>JAFVHZ010000164.1 GCA_017474265.1 Bacteroidales bacterium
GATGTGGAGTGAGTCTGCGGTAGGGTCGATGCCGACGTATGCCGCAGTCGAGCCTTCCATAAGTTTCTCCTCTGTTCCCGGCATGATGTCCTGGATCATGCCTCTCCACCTGAGTTCCTCTACAAAATTCTTCATATATGTTATCTTTTTATAATTATCTTTTTGCAACCTACAAAGGTAGATAAAAATTACCATATATGAAACAACTAGATGATGCCGAGTTCGGTGGCTTTGCGGAGCATGTCGGAGACGTTCTTTACATCCATCTTGGCGTAGATGCGCTGACGGTGAGTGTTGACTGTGTGGACTGAAAGGAAGAGGCGTTCGGCGATTTCTGCAGCCTTCAGTCCTTCAGCGCTGAGGCGGATGATCTGGATCTCACGCTGTGAAAGGCCGATATCAGCAATCTGCTGGTTGCGTTTTATAAGTATCTCTCCCACATAGTCCGCCACATCAGTGTCTGCCGCATCTGCCTTTGATGCCAGTTCCATACACTTCTCCCTGATCTCGTCGGGAGACAGGGAAGTCGCATCTGCTGCGAGTCTTGCTATTTCATCGCTTAGAGATTCTTTAGGATTCTTCAGATTCTTGGACAGAAGTTCGATGATCTGTTCCTTGCTGTTGCTGAGCCGCTGAAGGTCCTCCCTCCTGCGGCATTCTTTCTTCAGATGTACGGCTACAAGGGTTATGACGATGACAGAAAAAACGATGGCCAGTATAAGCACGATCATCTGATAGCGGTTGCGCTCCAGTTGCTTTTCCTTTTCATGCACCTCATAGGTGGTTTCCATCTTCTGCAGAGTTTCATCCTCCTTCTGCTGCATGTATTTCTGCGTCATATATACATAATCATCATGGATTTTCTGAGCTTTATCAGAATTTCCGATGCGCGTGTAAAGCCGTACCAGACGGTCATTTATGGCGGCGGCAGTAATATAATCCGTTTCCTTGAGTCCGGCCTTGACCTGTTCAAAATATTCGATTGCTTCGAGGTCACGGTCTCCTTGCTGGAACCAGCGCGCCCTGAACATTATTCCGTTGCGCTTCAGGCCGGGGAGGTCATAAGCGTCTGCTATTTCCTGCCCTCTGTCAAGCCACTTGCCTGCCAGTTCATACAGTTCCGGGTCTATAGGATCGTTCCACCTGTTCTTGTTTATATATAGGGAGCCTATGACATAGCAGGCTTCCGCCTCCTGCTCGACAACTTCCGTACGTTCTGCAATAGCCAATGCCTCGCGCGCATAACCCAGACCTTCATCGTTACGGCCTGTCTCCGGCGAAATCTCCGCGTAGGAACACAACTTGGCTTTTGCGATAAGGATCTGGGAGAGTTCCTTTCCGAATCCATGCCTGCGCGCAATTGCCTCTGCTTCGACGGCCTTTTCCCAGGCATCATCATCCCTGCTCGTCATTATGTCAACACCTGTTATCGCATATAAGGCCTGCACTTCGCCTAACGGATATCCCCCGGACCTTGAAATCTCGAGCGCATGAAGAGCCTTCTCCATTGCCGCCTCGAAATCCTGATTGCTCACATCCTGTCCCGCCCCATCGACAAGGCGAGTGACTTCTTCAGCCAGAGCGGAACGGGAGGTATCATTATCGGCATAACGACATGCCGACACACAGAATAGCAAGGTAAAAGAAACAGTCAGAAGATGTAATGCTCTGGTCATAATCATCCATAGGTTGGTTAAGGCAAAAGTAGGGAGAATTACGATGCAATCCTAAAAAGTGTGAATATTCAGTAACGTTTAAGGGTCATATTACTGAAAAATCATTAATCGTAATCTGGGGTGGGTAGTAACATCGCATAAAATTGAACAAATACTAAAATCAAAGGCTTATGAAACGCGAAGAACAGAATGAATCTCCTCAGGTGGAGATAGTAGAATTAAAGTTAGAGCAAGTGCTTCTTGCAGCATCAAATCCGGAATCAATGGATTATGGCGATGAATGGTAATAACTGAAAATAGCAGAAAAATGAAAAAGATTATGTTTTTATTGGTTGCTGCCATGGTATGGATGGTGACCGCTTGTAACAAAGACGAGGCCGTTGACAAAAACAATGAAAACCTGATTACCGAGTTGAGACTCGACATCGAAGGTAGTGAAACACGTATGACTGGCGAATATGTACCGGGTGAAGTTTGTTTACGATGCAACGGAGCAAATATTCAATCTTGATGTGGGCGAAGAAAATGCCCACCGTGAGCATTACGTTTCTGCTTTCCGATTCACGGGGGAGTTGCTCATGGCGTATCAAAAGGCATCAAATGTCAGAAAATGACTATATTTGTATAAACCATTAGTTGTACTATATGAAGAAGGCATTTATACTCATCTCTCTTGCTGCAATTCTGGCAGGATGTGCGGGCAGGTCGCACCTTTCTGTTGCCGATGGCCTGATAAATTATGACCGGACCCCGGTGGGAGCGATTCTTCCAGTCTCGGATGCAGGTATGAAATATAACGACGAAATCGAATATGTTGACGATAATATGCTGAAGGTCACTCGAACTTTCACCGCCTTGCGTGATGTCGATTCGGTGCGTCTTACCATTGATTTCCGCCATGACAGTGAATGTATATCTGCAATGATTCCGTCTGTCTGCTATGATGGGAACCGCTGGGGCAGAGGTAAGGAGCCGAAGGGATACATGACCGATGGTATATGGCATACTTACTCATACCGCCGTACACCGATTCCCGGCTCCACATATTCAGAGGGGCGGGATTTTACGGTAGCCATGTGGGGAACCGCCCCTGACAGTGAAGACGAGGCCTTCTCATGTTCACTCATGCCGGAAGAAGCATGGGTTATTCATTCCCTTGTTTTTCCTGAAGAAGAGCGCCCTTTTGTCTATGTCAATAAAGATTCGTATGCTGACGGATATGCACGCATACTTTCCATGCGTAAGGGAGAAACCAGGACGATGGAGGCATATATATGTGTAGCACCGAAAGATGGTTCGGATAACCCTATGGCTTCTTTCCTTGACAAGGCATGGAAACTTGCTGATAAGGAGTATGCAGATGTCTTCTCTCCTGATAAGGTGTGGGAATATGGAGTCAGTTACGCAAAAGAGTCTCTTTGGGCGGAAGAAAAGGAGTACAAAGGATTCAGCATAGGCCTCGTTCCGAGTGGAGAATACGGGTGGGAGCAGCGCAGAACTTGGAAATATGAAGTAGGCTGGTGCGGGCAGAATGCTTCCTTCATCAATTCCTTGTTGGCGGATTACCTCAGGGGTGGTGACAAGACATCCTTGGATAAGGCCCTTGCTGCTCTTGATACATGGACATCCCCTGTTCTGCAGTATGACAACGGTCTTTATATAACGCACTACGATTATGTCTTCTCAGGTAGAGTCAGACCGGTTTCCGATGCCTGCAACCTTGGAACTGCGGCTTATAATTTCCTGGAGACCGTAATGCTTCTAGAGAAATGCGGACTTACGGACCGGACGGACAGGGTGAGAGACGTCGCCTTGGGAATCTGTGATTTTGTGAAGAAAGACCAGCAGGAGTCGGGTGTATATGGCAGGGGATGGTATCCGGACGGGGAATGCTATGTCAGGGAAGGCACTGTCGGAGCCTTCATGATAGCTCCTATGATACGTGCCTATAGTGCTACTGGTGATGATACTTACTTGCAGTCGGCAGTCAAGGCTTTCGACTACTATTATTCTGAATTCGAGCGACTTGGATATACTACGGCCGGCGCTCTGGATACCTGGTGCATCGACAAGGAATCCTCCATGCCTCTACTGCGTTCTGCCTTGATGCTTTATGATGCTCTCGGGGATGCGAGTTATATTGATAAGGCTGAGGATATATCATATTACTTGTCCACTTGGATGTGGCACTATAAGTCATGTTATGATGAAGAGGACGATGCCGCCAGATATGGATACAGTACCTTCGGTGCTACCTCTGTGTCTGTACAGCACCATCACCTCGATGTATATGCGATAATGTGGGTTCCGGAATGGATACGCCTTGCTGAACTTACGGGCAATGACATGTGGCGTGAAAAGGCTCTTGCCGTATGGACGAACGGCTGTCAGTTGCTTTCAGACGGAACATTGGAAATAAATGGCCGTATCCGTCCGGTCGGAAGTCAGAACGAGGCATTCTTCAACTGTAACTGGAACTTCGGCGACAGGAACCGCAACCGCATAAACAATTGGCTTGTCGCATGGCCGGGCGCATTCCGTCTTGAAACCCTCAGGACACTTCCGGACTGGTCTGTTCTGGAATTACCCGCTCCTATGCAGAAAACAGTCCCGTCAGGTATGAAAGCATTTCCCTAAGTTTCTGCTTTCCGACTGACGGGACTGGTGCTGTTCTGCTCACGGTGGGCATTTCCCCTCCCACCGTGTGTATCAGGATACTTACCAGGCGAAGTCAAAGACGATGTCGCGAGGGATGCCGGCCTCGTTGACCTTGGCAACCTCTGCTGCAAGTGCAGGACGGATGCTGGCGTTCTCTGCAGCATACTTCTGAGCGAACTCGAAGTCGCCGTTGGCCTGTGTCTTGAGGATGAGGGCAGCCCATGAATCGATTGCAGCCTCAGCCTTCTCGAAATCCACTACATATCTGCCTTCTGCGTTGCGGCTGAATGCACCGTGGTCCTCCATGTAGTTGAAGCACATCATGTTAGCCTTTCCGTGTGACGATGCTGAACCGAAACGTACGGAACGTACGATGCCTGCGATGAATGTCGCGATAGACTCTTCCTTGGTGATGTCGGTGATCTCGCCCATCTCGATGAGTTTGTTCACCATGAACAGACCGAGGATGTCAGCCTTTGCCTCTTCCCATGAAGTCTTCTGGTCTCCCATCGCCTGATCCACAGTACCCTTGCCGTTCACAGTCTGCTTTACTCCGAGACCATGAGCCACTTCGTGGAAAGTCACATTCCAGAAGAAAGCATCTGCCGTAAGATACTTCTGCTGATCCTCCACAACGAGAATTTCACCTATAGGAGCAAGGATCTTGTCGAACTTCGCCATCATGCTGTTGTAGAGCTGCAGACGGCGTGCGCCCTTTGCTGCATGCACCCTCTCGTCGTTAGGAAGGTTGATAGCGATGGTCTTGCTGCCGGCGTTGCAGTCTCCGGCGTAATAGATGGCGTCATATACGTTGAGGTCAGAAGATGTTCCAGGCACGAAGGTCTTGTACTCAGGATCGCATGGAAGCATCTGCTGGAGGGTAGGGAGGAGGGCGACGTACTTCGCGAGGTTGGCGCTGCGGGTCTCGTCCTTGAGAAGGATGAAGCACTCATAAGCGGCCTTTGCCTCGAAAAGATGGTCATCGTAGTTCTCGATAGGTCCGATCACAAGGTCCATGTTGCAGTCCTTCATGTCCATCCATGCCATGTCGCTGGCAAGATAGTCGTCTGTGCGGAATGCCTTGATGCGCTCGTTGAGATATGTGCGCATTCCTTCATTGGTCGTGAGGGATGCCGCCTCTTCCAGAAGGGCGCATACCTTGTCGAGTTCCTCCTTGTATTCGTCGTGGTACCATACTGTCTTGAGCGCGCCGTTCTCATCGCGGCGGATGACTGTGTAAAGGCTCAGTTTGTCAGGGTCGTCAAACGCCTCCCACTCTTCCATGGTCATGTCCTGAGGATAGTACAGACATCCGAGAGGCTTCTCGCCGTATCCCTCTACAAAAGGCTTGTTGTCGTCAAGATGGTCCCATGCACCGTAGTTGATCATAGCATAGTCCTTGGCATATCCGTCAGGAAGCGCCTCAATGGCAGACTTGTCGCCGAAAGTCTGCTTCCAGAACAGACCGTCCATGATCTCGCCGGCCTGACGGAACAGCCCCACTATCTTCTTGTCGTTCTCGGAAAGAGCATCATAAAGCGGCGAAGAAACCTCCACCACGGCATAACTCTCCACCTTCTCCATGAGCGGATCCACCGTCTTCTGACCACATGCAGACGCGATCAGAACTGTCATTGCAAATAATATCTTTTTCATAATTTCATGATGTTTTAAGATTTGCTTCATGATGTGTCCGTTTGAATTCACATGAAGGGAAATCTGTCGTTATACGGTTAAGGTCTGTCCGTTTTTGAAAACCGTGGCCGCCCATGGCCCCGTGAATGGGAGGGGCCCACGAAGTGGGAGGGATTCAGTTTTCAGAAATGGACAGACCTTAACTGACATTCAATGATTTAGAATGATACAGCGATACCGATGAAGTCCTCTGCCTTGAGAGCAGCACCACCTATAAGACCGCCGTCGATGTCAGGACATGCGAAGAGTTCCTTTGCATTTGAAGGCTTGCATGAACCGCCGTAAAGGATAGAGATCTCCTCAGCGAGAGCGCCGAACTTCTCAGCAAGAACCTTGCGGATCTCAGCGTGGATCTCCTGTGCCTGCTCTGCAGTAGCGGTAAGGCCGGTTCCGATAGCCCATACAGGCTCGTAAGCAACTACAACCTTTGCCATCTCCTCGGCAGTAAGTTCATAAAGAACGTTCTTCACCTGCTCGGTAACAACCTCGAAGTGACGGCCAGCCTCGCGCTCCTCCTTCTTCTCACCGATGCAGAAGATAGGTGAAAGACCCTCAGCGAGAGCAAGTTTTACCTTCTCCACAAGGATAGCGTCAGTCTCACCATAGTGCTCTCTTCTCTCAGAGTGTCCGAGGATGACGTACTGGCAGCCTACGCCTGAGATCATGTTCACAGCAACCTCACCAGTGTATGCGCCCTTTACATGGTCAGCGCAGTTCTGAGCAGAAAGGCCTACTTCTGTACCCTTTACAACCTCTGCTACAGGATAAAGATGTGTGAAAGGAGGTGCGATGATAAGTTTTACGTCTGCAGGAACCTCTGCTGACTTTGCAACTACTGCCTTTGCGAGTTCTACGCCCTCTGCAACTGTAGTGTTCATCTTCCAGTTGCCTGCTACAATGTGTTTTCTCATGTCTGTATCTTTTATTTTAATTGTTTGATATCCGTTTTAAGGCCCGCAAATTTACGAGATTTTTTCGTCTTGTCAAAGTCTTTTGACCACTACGCCTATCTTGCGCTCGTCGTTCCAGAGCCATATCTTTCCTGCTCTGTCATTCTTCTTCACGGTGAACTCAAGATTCCTTATGGTCTTTGTGTCTGTCTGCGATGTGTATTCGATGTCAGCCTTTACGCTCTGACCCTCTGTATCAGGACTGCTTCTGCATGTCAGTATGAACCAATGTCCCAGGTCATCGGAATATGTGCGGAACGTGCTGCTTTCCGGATTATATCCGAGTTGGCATGTGCCCGGGTCATAACTGAATATCACCTCACCTCTGATGGTAAGGGATAAGTCATCTCTCTGAAGCAGTATTTCGTCGATGTCGAATCTGTTACATCCTGCCAGAGCAATAATCGATGCTATCAATAGAATCCTCTTCATATATTACTCTCGGATTACAATTTCCTTCAAGATGATGTCTGTGCTTCCATCCTCCCATGAAACAGTGGCCTTGAGGGTGCCATCTGAATTGAATGTGTGATGAAAGTCACCTTCGTGATCGATGTCTTTGCCGTTGAACTGCCATCGGATGGCAGCCGCTCCTGATGCATTGTATATCCTGAGAGGTATTCTGGATCCCTTGGCAATAGAGCCGTCGGCGTCAAGTGTGTTTCCCGGGATATATATGTATGGCCATTTTACGGAAGGAGCCCTTTTCGTCATGAAGGATATGGTCTTGCTTTCGCCTTGGATGCCGCCTTTCGTGAATGACACGCTTACGCTGTAAGTCTTTCCTGTGGACTGGAGCCCTTCAAGAAGAAGAGCGTATCTTCCTGGTTCGTATGGCTTTATGATAGTCGTTTCAGTCTCTTCTCCGGTCCTGCCCCACGCCACTTCAGCATTTCCGTCATATACATATGAACTTTCAAACCTGATGATGGCAGCATCAGGGAATGCGATCGCACTTATCGCTGATGCTGAAGGAGGACTGATTTCATCCGTATTGTCGATGACGTTGAAAGTGATGTCATCACCGTCCTTTGTGATGGAAACAATGCTCACGGAACTTTTCGCACCGCTCCAGAAGGTAAGACCAGGAGAAGACTCGGCAGTAAGAGAATTAACATCTCCATATGGGAAGAAAACACCTGCAAGGTTGCTTGTCAGGGTCATATATTCCTGAGTGTCTTCAAAGGAGTCCTTTCTGGAATCAGCCTCGATAAGATCTGCGCATTGGTGGTCAGCGGCAGCATTGACTGTGTTGTCTATGGTCCACTTTCCGGTAGCCCCTGAACTTCTGTCGATATGGTATACGAGCATTCCTGATCCTCCTATGTGGGAGTCCCATCCTTCCGCTTTCCTGCATTCCATCAGGTAGTATTCGCCCTCTGTGTCGGTATCCATCCTGTAGAATTGTCCGTTCCTGTGTACGGGGCCCATCCTGTATGAGCCAGGTTCTGTCAGCAGGACCGGATCGGCGAGTCCGAGAAGTTCCCTTTCCAGGGCATTGAAGTTAGGAGGAGTGTTTCCGTGGTTGTTCTGGTTGCCGCTGTCCATAAGGGATGTCTTTCCCCATACTCCTGCAGCCCAGCCTCCCTTGTCGTCGTAGTCGGTGTCATACAGATCCGGCAGGCCGAAAGTGTGGCAGTATTCGTGACAGAATGTGCCTATTCCGCTGAGTTGCTTCAGCAATTCGTCACCGGATTGGATGCGGGTGAGTTCGGCTGAACAGGCATATCTGTTGATCTTCTTTCCGTCCAGGTCCAGAGTGTTGCCGGTGGCGCTTTTGATATGCCATGCATGAGACCAGATGCAGTCTTCCGATGCTCCTTCCGCCTCGTCCTCTCCGGCGAAGAATACGAAAATATTGTCCACAGTGCCGTCATTGTTGTCGTCATAGAGAGAATAGTCTATCTGACTGTCTGCCAACCTGCATGCTTCCACTATCATTTCAGCAGGGTTCTTGTCTTCACCATCGGAATTGTTGGCTCCGAAAAAGGCTCTGTTGCGTGTAAGGGTGACGATGTCGCTGACATCGAACCTGAATTCGACCGCGCCGTCGAACTGTGAATCGAAATATTCCTTCGCACATCCGGTGGCACCGTTGAGGTTGTAGCCTTCCTCATTCAGAAGACGCTCGAAATCTTCTTTGGTGTGGGAAAATGACACATCCCTGAACTGGGCAAGGATCACCAGACCATGCTTGATGAATGCCTCCTCGTCTGCTCTGGTCTGTGCTTTCCGGCTTTCAAGCATGACTTTCATCATCGGCTCGTCTTCCTGTACACCGCGTGAGGACCGGCGTTCTTCTGCGATTCGTGAGAGTTCACCGTAAGGTATTCTTGCGCTGGCATCCATGACTTCATGTGAGGCCGGCTCTCCGATACGGCATCCGCTTGACTGTCTGCTGCCGTCTGCATTGAAGATGGCGTAGCACCACCATCCGTCTTGCTCCTGGATGACTGCATGTCCGTCTTCGGTAGTCTTGATCCTGAGGTATTCGTCTCCCTTCATGAATGCTGTGAATGAACTTCCGTCCGGCTGCGTAAGCAGTATGCGGCCTTTTCGAGCAGGGGACGCTAGAGCCGATAGCCCTACCATCAGGGAAATCATGATTGATATGACTATCTTTAATCTCATAAAATGTGTCAGGTTAATCAAAACGTCACTATATTTGCAAACGAATTGCATATATACACATTTTTTATGAGACGGACAAGATTATTTGCGCTTTATTTGATGGCGCAGTTCTTCGCCATGGGCGTCTCTGCGCAGCCTGATGTCGTATCCCGGATCAACAGTTACGGAAAGTTCGACAACTGGTGTGTCAGGGAGATCAAGGAGTCGGGCATCATAGGAGGAAAGACTAAATACCTTTATGAATTCTACGGTGCCCCATCAGATACGCTGAAGACAGGCAAGGCCCCTTACAAGTCTCCGGAGGACTATCTATGGCGGACCAATAATGTGCTGGCCATAGTCGCCGGAGTGGTCAAGACCAGCAATACCGTATTCCCAGAAGAAAGGGATGGAGGATATTGTGCCAGGATCGAGACTCATATTGAGGATGTGAAGGCT
Organism: Bacteroidales bacterium; assembly: GCA_017474265.1. Taxonomy (GTDB): domain Bacteria; phylum Bacteroidota; class Bacteroidia; order Bacteroidales; family UBA932; genus Cryptobacteroides. The sequence continues at coordinate 10,049 of JAFVHZ010000164.1, forward strand.
CTTGGAATCGTGAATATGGATGTCACCTGTCAGGGGGCTCTTCTGGTAGGAGCATTGCCGGAGCCAATCCGTGATACGAAAAGTCCTATGGCCAAGGTTTTGTACGGACTTCCTTTCGAAGGACGCCCGATGGCCCTCAGACTGGACTACAAGGCAGATGTCGGACATGAGGTGATACGAGGCACGGGATTTTCAAAACTCAAGCCTATGGGGGAACCTGACTGGGCCGAACTGACGGTTATCCTCCAGAAGAGGTGGGAAGACGAAGAAGGAAACGTGCATGCACTGAGAGTCGGTACCGGTATGGAACGTATAATGGAAGATGCTCCAGAATGGATAAACGGACACGAGATCCCTATATTGTATGGAGATATTACCACTGATCCGTCATATCAGGACTATATGGGACTGAAGACCGATCCGGAGACTGCGTATCATGCTCTTAACAGCAGGGGAGATAACGTGATCGTACAGGAAGACGGATGGGCAGATGAAGGTGAGGAGCCTAACTATATGATCATTCATTTTATCTCAAGTTGCGGAAAGGCCTTCTTCGGAGGAGTGGGAAATACACTTTGGGTAGACAATGTTGAACTTGTGATGTAAATTTTTTGAAAAAAATTCATTTCTGCTGCAACGTTCGGAAACGAATGTGCATCTATATGTCAGGTTTAGGTTTTAGTACACGTAATAAGGGGCTGAAAAAGCAGTGATGCTTTCAGCCCCTTAATCTTTCCTGCAGGTTAATAAATTATTTAGAAGCCTCTACTGAAACCTTTCTAAAATCCTTCATCAACTTCATGAGGTTAAGCGCAGCCTTGCGAGCGCGAGCGCCAGCAGCCTTGTTGCCTTTCTCTACCTGAGCCTCAGCGTTCTTTGCGAAAACCTCGTACTCTGCCTTGATCTGATCTACAAGTTCTTTCATTGTGTTTAAATTTTAAATAGTTCGTTAAACGTTAAGCATCAAAACTTTCGGCAAGATATGCAATCTGATTTAGAAATGCAAATTTTTTAAGGTTTTTCTGTTTTCGGGCGGGTGTTGACAACATTCATGGCCCTGTCCGGACCTATAGTGGCCCATGCCTTGACGCCTTCGATCGCACGCTTGCATATTTCTGGCATCTGCTCTTCCTCTTCCTTGCTCAGGCCGCCGAGCACGAAATTCACCTGCTGGCCACGGCCGAAATCATTACCGATTCCTACACGTATGCGGGCATAATCCTGTGTGCCGATGAGTTCGTTGATGTTGGTGAGTCCGTTATGTCCTCCTGCACTTCCGTTCTTACGAAGTCTGAGAGTTCCGAACGGAATGTTCAGGTCATCCGAGATGACAAGCAGTTGCTCTACCGGAATCTTCAGTTCGTTCATCCAGTATCTGACTGCCTTTCCGCTCAGGTTCATGTATGTCGAGGGCTTGAGAAGCGTGAACTTCCTGCCCTTGAAGGAAACCGTCGCCGTGCTGCCGTACCGTCCTGATTCAAAAACAATATTGGACGCTTGAGCCCAAGCGTCCAATACCATGAATCCCATGTTGTGTCTGGTGTTGGCATATTCGACGCCGATATTTCCTAAACCGACGATCAAATAATTCATACCGGATCAGATTACTTGCCCTGCTCCATCTTAGCCTGCTGAGTAGCACGGGTAGGACGTACTGAGCAGATGATTGTAGCCTTAGGTGAAACGATTGTAACTCCCTCGTAGTTGAGGTCGCCTGCAACGATCTGCTTGCCGATCATGAGGTGTGTAGAGTCAACCTCGAGAAGGTCAGGAAGATTCTCCATCATTGCGCTTACGCGGAGTTTGCGGCTTGAAACGAGAAGTTTACCTCCCATCTTCACACCCTCAGAGTGTCCTACAACCTTTACTGGAACCTCGATGGTTACCGGCTTGTCCTCAGATACGAAGAGGAAGTCTACGTGGAGAGCCTCGTCGGTTACAGGATGATACTGTACCTCGTGGAGAACTGCATAACCGTTTCTTCCATCGCTGAGTTTAAGGTCGATGATGTAAGAGTTTGGAGTGTGAGTGATAGTCTTGAGATCCTGTGCGTCGATAGTGAAGAGGATGTTCTCCATACCGAGTCCATAGATGTTGCATGGAACGAGTCCTGCTCTGCGGACAGCCTTCACCGCTGCCTTGTTGCCGGCCTCACGTACCTGGCCGTTGAGTTCAATGTGCTGCATTGTTGTAAAAGTTTTAAAATGTGTTACTCAGTCCGACGCGTGGCCGGACCCCATTGCACCAAAAAGCGTCAGCGCTTTTTATGGGGCTGCAAAGATAGTCAAATTATTTGGATGTCAAATATTTTTAAGGAAAAAGATCCTTCGCTACCGCTCAGGATGACGGAATGAGGTCGCTCAGGATGGCGTGTTATTGGACGAGGCCGGTTGCTTCATTCCATTTCAGGGTCTTGTAATATCTGTCCAGTTGCTGTGTTCCTCTCTTTGGAAGATACATGCTGAATCCGGAGAATGTGTTTATTTCAAAGTCTGACAGGAAGGACGGGGTGTGGCCCTTGTAGATTATGCATTCTTCCAGTGCATCATGCAGGGCGGCCATGTCATCTTCGCTTATCCCGGCAACAGAAAGTATGCTCTCAAGGTCGTAGAACCAGTGATGGTTGCCGGTGTAGAAACGCTGGACCTTGTTGTAACTTATGTTTGCGATTTCTGTTCTGTATCTGCTGAACAGGTCTCGGCAGACGTCGGCGAGAGGATCCAGTCTGTTGCAGTCCACCAGCGATATTGTTGCGGACCTGTATGCTCCGGTCTTCTGGTCATACTGGAGGAAATAATCTCTGCATACGCTTTCCGGGTCTGCTTCAGGCTTATTGTACAGGAGATGTTCGGCCAATGTGGTGTAGTTCAGACCTTCAGCAAGGACTTCTGCCTGCGAGAAGGCAAGAAGATCGCATTTGCCGGAGAGTTCATAGGCGACTTCGATTCCTCCCATGAGGCATGCATCGAACAGGATGTAGTCAAGTTTCATGGGAATCGCTTCTGCAAAGTCACGAAGGTCGATTTCGTACGACCTTCCTCCTTGGGCGGATTGGCCTATGCTTTTGACCATCGGTCTGGAAGGGTCGTATGTCCTTTCCGTATATGGTACGGATGTGGGGAAATGCTGACGGTATGCTCCCTGTCGGTATGATCTCTCTTCTGTGAATTCGTATTCTCCCGGTTGGCTGTAGTATCCTGCCGGCAGATATCCTGTGGCGTGTGAAGAAAATACCATTCCGTAACTTCCGGCAGGAAATTCTTCCTGTATATATGACAGGACTGTGTTCAGTTGGGCGGCTGATGCCGATATGGTGCTGCTGTCATATCTGATGAGTGTGTCGGAGACCGTCTGTCCTCCTTCATCGGCGTATACTCTGAACAGTACCGGTTCGGTCGGCGTCTTGAAGTCGCTTCTTGTTCTGGAAAGGTGTGAGTAGACAAGCAGTACGTCATTGTTGCGGCTGAGGCCGGGAGCCCACCCTTTGAGGAGGTCCTGTATGTCTTCTTTCAAGTAACCCTGAAGGTCATTGTAACCGGAACTGTAAAGGAGAAGTACCTTTCTTCTGTCGTTGTTCGTCACCCTGTCCCCCGGATTTGTGCCCGAAGTCCCTTGCGGGTCCATTTCAAAATCCCATTCTGATTCCACGCAAGACGGAAGCATGACTATCAGTAATAGTATATATAGTATGCGTAATTTCATTCTCTTTTCTTTTACAACATACAAATATAAGTATTTTTGATATAATTCTTATCTTTGTGAGGTTTATTCCATGCATGATTATAATTCACATAAAAATATGAAACATACAGTAAAAATGATTGTTCTTGCAGGCTTTGCCGCGGCCTCGGTCTCATGTGGAGACAAAGCGGCTCAGAATGACGGATTCAGGTATCTGCTCGATGAGTTCGCAGATGTCAAGGTGATGCGCTATACGGTTCCTGGCTGGGATGCCCTTTCGCTTCAGCAGAAAGAGTATGTATACCACCTGGCAGAGGCTGCAAAATACGGACGTGACATCATCTGGATGCAGAACTGCCGTTACAATCTTGAGATCCGCAAGGTTCTGGAGAACATCCTCGAGAACTATGAGGGCGACCGTACCTGCGACGAATTCAAGCAATTCGAAACTTATGCCAAAAGAGTGTTCTTCAGCAATGGAATCCACCATCACTATGCAGAGGACAAGTTCTTTCCTGAGTGTCCGCGCGACTATTTCGCAGGCCTGATGTCTGCTGTCGGAGCAGGATCTGAAGAACTTCTTGCCGTCATTTACGATCCGACGGTATATCCTCAGAGAAAATCTACCGACAAGAGCGGCGACATCGTTGCCGAGTCTGCGGTGAACTTCTATGAGGGAGTCTCAAAGGCGGAGGCGGAGAAGTTCTACGCTGCCATGGTCGATCCTTCAGACAAGACTCCGGTTTCATATGGACTGAACAGCCGTCTGGTGAAAGGCGCGGACGGAGTCATTTATGAGGATGTATACAAGGTGGGCGGTCTTTACGGTCCGGCCCTCGAGAAGATCTGTGCAGAACTTGAATGCGCCGCTGCCGTTGCCGAAAACGAGACACAGAAGGCTTATATCGCCGACCTGGTGGCATATTACAGGACGGGAGACCTCAGACTTTGGGATGAGTACAACATCAAATGGGTGAATGATACCTTGGGTACCGTCGAGTTCGTGAACGGCTTTGTGGAAGATTACAATGACCCTCTCGGCCGTAAGGCTACATGGGAAGGTCTCGTGAATTTCAAGGATACCGAGGCTTCGAAGAGGGCTGAACTTATAAGCGATAACGCCCAGTGGTTTGAAGACAACTCTCCTGTCGATCCTCGTTTCAAGAAAAAGGAAGTGAAGGGCGTGAGCGCCAAGGTCATCAATGTCGCTACGCTTGCCGGTGACTGCTATCCTGCCGCTCCTATCGGAATCAACCTTCCGAATGCGGACTGGATCCGTCGTGAGCACGGCTCTAAGTCCGTGACCATCGCGAACCTGACCGCAGCATACGGAAAGGCTGCCCAGGAGTCTCCTAAGAACATGCTTTCGGAGTTTGCGTGGTCTGAGGAAGATATCGCTTTCGAGAAAAAGTACGGAGACCTTACCAACGACATCCATACAGACCTCCACGAGTGCCTGGGCCATGGATCAGGCCAGTTGCTTCCTGAGACTTCTCCTAATGCGCTGGGAGAATACAGTTCGACTCTTGAAGAGGCACGTGCAGACCTTTTCGGACTCTATTACATGGCTGATCCTAAACTTGTCGAACTCGGCATCCTTCCTGACATGGATGCATACAAGGCACAGTACTCAAGTTACATCAGGAATGGTCTCTTTACCCAGTTCAATAGAGTCGAGTTGGGCAAGAAGAACACTGAGGCCCATATGCAGAACCGTAAACTGATTGCTGACTGGTGCTATGAGAAGGGACTCGCTGCAAATGTGATCGAGAAGAAGGTGCGTGACGGCAAGACATATTTCATCGTGAACGACTACGATGCGCTTCGCGGACTCTTCGGAGAACTTCTTGCAGAAGTACAGAGGATAAAGTCGGAAGGTGACTTCGAGGCAGGAAAGGCTCTTGTCGAGAAGTATGCGGTCAATATCGATCCGGTGCTCCATAAGGAGGTTCTTGAGCGTTATGCTTCTCTCGGACTCAAGCCATACGGCGGTTTCCTCAATCCGGAAATAGTGCCTGTAGAGAAGGGCGGCAAGGTCGTGGATTATAAGATCGTATACTGCGACAACTACCTTGACCAGATGCTTCAGTACGGACGCAGATATTCAACTCTTTAACCTTACTGAACGCAGTGAAGGATCTTCTCCGAGACTACAGAAACTATCTGAAGATAGAACGTGCGATGTCACAGAATACGGTGACATCGTATTGTTCTGATGTCCGCAAGTTCCTTGATGCTGCCGGGAAGCAGCCGGAAGAAATTATGTCTTCCGATATCACCGGCTATCTTGCGGAATGTCCGTCCCTTGAGAAACGCTCTCAGGCCCGTCTTCTGAGTTCTCTCCGTTCGTTTTTCGGCTGGATGGTGCTGGAAGGATACATTCGGGACAATCCGTGTGACCTGGTTGATTCACCCAAACTCGGCAGATATCTGCCGTCCGTCCTTTCTGTGGAGGAAGTCGAAGCCATTATAGGCGATGTGGATGTCTCGACTCCGCAGGGATTGAGGGACAGGGCCATACTTGAGGTCCTGTATGGGTGCGGTCTCAGGGTTTCTGAGGCTGTCGGTCTGAGGATTTCGTGTCTTTATTTTGAAGAGGGTTTCCTGAAGGTGATCGGAAAGGGAAACAAGGAGAGGCTGGTGCCCTTTGGCGAGATCGCTTCGGATGCGGTCAAGGCTTATCTGGAAGTCCGTCCGGATGCCGCAGTGGCCCAGGCTGATGATGTTCTGTTCCTTAACAGATTCGGCAAGCCTCTGAGCAGGGTGTCGGTATTCAAGATGGTCGGGCATCACGCTTTGGCTGCCGGAATAAGAAAAGAGATATCTCCTCATACTTTCCGTCATTCCTTTGCGACCCATCTGATAGAGAGAGGTGCTGACCTGCTTGTCGTTCAGGAGATGCTCGGACATGAGAGCATCACGACCACTGAGATATATACCCATGTGGACAGTACGACATGGCACAGGGAGATCATGGACCGTCATCCCCGCCGTCAGGCTTCCGTCATCCCGAGCGAAGCCGAGGGATCTATTCGATAATTATTGTTACATTTGCAATTCATTTAAATAAAATACAATCAACTATGGATAAGAACAGTTATGCATTGGGCATGAGCATTGCCCACAATATGATGAATTCCGGTATCAAGGAAGTGAATTTTGAAGATTTCGCAGCGGGTGTGAAGGCTGTCCTTACAGGTGCTGATCCTGCTGTGTCGTTCCAGGAGGCCGGACAACTTCTTGACAAGTATTTTGCCGAGATAGAGGCTGAGCAGAAGGCTCAGGCAGAGGCCATGAGTGCTGCAATGCGTGAAGAAGGCGAGGCTTTCCTCAAGGCCAATGCAGAGAAGGAAGGAGTGGTTGTGCTGCCTAGCGGCCTTCAGTACAAGGTGATTACAGAAGGAGCAGGTAAGAAGCCGTCTGCAACATCACAGGTCAAGTGCCACTATGAGGGAACCTTCCTCAACGGCGCCAAGTTCGACAGTTCATATGACCGCAACCAGCCTGCAGTGTTCGGCCTGAACCAGGTGATTCCGGGATGGACAGAAGGAGTGCAGCTTATGTCGGAAGGTTCGAAATATGAGTTCTATATTCCGTACAACCTCGGATATGGCGAGCATGGTGCTCCCGGTGCGATCCCTCCATATGCAACGCTCAAGTTCGTTGTTGAACTGATCGAAGTCCTCTAGTCTCGGGAATGGAGATATTCACCTTCATCACAGGGGTGATATATATCATCCTGGAGATCCGTCAGAAAAGTTCCATGTGGCTGGTCGGAGTGCTTACAAGTCTGGCTGCCATGTGGGTTTTCTTTAATCAGGGTCTCTACGCCTCGTTCGCCCTCAATACCTATTATCTCGTCACAGCCTTCATAGGTCTGTGGCAGTGGGGAAAGGACCGCAGGTCCCTGAAGACTTCGTGTCCTGATGGCGGCTCGGAAGATGTCATTCATCTGAACACACTGACATGGAAGACAATCGCTCTCAGTGCCGTGTCGGTCGTTGCGGGTACTGCACTCCTGTCGTGGGTCATGGAGATGTTTGAAAATCCTATGAGCGTGATGGACGCTTCAGTTGCGGTCCTTAGTGCTGTGGCTACGTGGTGGCTGGTGAAGTCATATCTTGAGCAGTGGCTGCTCTGGGTGGTTGCCGACATGATGCTTGCAGTGATGTGTGCGGTGCAGGGACTGTGGTGGATGACGGTCTTGTATGCCGCATATACCATAGCGGCGGTCTACGGATACTTCCATTGGCGAAGACATGGGCAATTATGTAGATAAGGTGTTGATACGGTAGTTTGTTTGCGGATGAAGATTATTGCAGAAAGCGGTGCTACGAAGACCTCCTGGCGTGCGATTGCACTGGACGGGAGCGTGCGTAGTGCGGATACGGCTGGAATGAGCCCGACATGTCTGGATGGTGATGCCGTCCGGGAACTGGTACGTGACGCTGTCCCTATGCTCGATCCTGAGGGTGCACGGGTGTCGTCGGTGATCTTTTATGGAGCGGGCCTTGTGTCCGAAGAATCAGCCGCTCCGTTGAGAGATGCCATTCAGATGTGGTGTCCGTTCGCAGAGATATCGTTTCATTCCGACCTGGTCGCCGCTGCACGTGCGCTGTTCGGAGATGGGAGCGGCGTTGTGGCTATAATGGGCACCGGTTCCAACAGTTGCCTCTATGAGGGCGGAAGGATCGTGAAGAATATAAGTCCCGGAGGGTATGTACTCGGGGACGAAGGCAGTGGCGTGGCCCTGGGACGGGCCTTTCTTGCGGATTTCGTGAAGGGGCTTCTGCCTGCGCATGTCGAGGAAGATTTTGTTCGCGTATATGGTCTCGACTATCCGCAGATCGTACGTAAGGTATATAAGGAACAGGGGACTTCGGCGTTCATGGCGTCATTTGCGCCTTTCGTACTGTCGCATGCGTGCGATCCTTATATAAAAGGAATGATACAGGACAATCTTGAGGCTTTTGTGAAAAGGAGCCTTTCCCGATATGGCGCCTATGCATCCGATTCCGAATTTGCTCGCAGGATAGGGGTTGTGGGGTCTTTCGGCTGTGCATGCGAAGATATGCTCCGTTCAATCGGAAGAGAGTACGGACTGGAGTTTGTGAAGTTTCTGAAATCACCTGTAGATGAATTGGTAAGATATCATGGCATATAAGGAAAACTACCCGTCGAAACTTCTGGAAGAGGCGGTTGACGCTATCAGTTCTCTGCCCGGTGTAGGCCGTCGCAGTGCGCTCCGTCTGGCCCTGCATCTGCTGAAGCAGCCGCAGGAGAACGTCCATCATTTCACAAAGGCCATAGACCGTCTCCGTGACGATGTCAAGTACTGCAGGCATTGCATGATGATCTCTGATGATGAGGTCTGTGCAATATGCTCGGACCGTTCGAGGGACCATCGTACCATTTGCGTTGTGGAGAGCGTCCGCGATGTCATGAGCATTGAGAATACAGGCCAGTATCATGGTGTCTATCATGTGCTTGGAGGCATCATTTCTCCGATCAACGGCATAGGCCCTTCGGACCTGACCATCCGTGAACTTGTCTCCCGTGTGCAGGACGCTACAGAAGTCATCCTGGCCCTCAGTGGCGATGTCGAAGGCGAGACCACATCCTTCTACATCTATCGTCAGATATCGCCGTCCGGTGTGAAGGTGTCGTCTCTTGCCCGCGGTCTCGGTTTCGGAGACGATCTTGAGTATGCGGACGAACTGACCCTTGGACGCTCGATCGTGAACCGTCAGATATTCAAACCTTGATATCCTGTCATCCCGAGCGAAGTCCGTCCGTCATCCCGAGCGAAGTCGAGGGATCTGTTTGGTATTATGAAAAAAAATGGTATATTTGCAGGCTTGCATATTCGTGTGCAAGCCTGTTTCGTGTAATGTGTCACTCGTTCCGACGACTGGGCCGGAACTAAAAACGGACGAGGTATGATTGAGATCTTCTACAGGAAAGACGGACAGATGATGGTTTCCCAGTCGGAGACTGATTTCGCTACAATCCCATATTCAGATGTGGTCTGGATCGACCTCTTCACCCCTTCTGGCGAGGAGAAACGGGCTGTGGAACACTTTCTGGGCACTACCATCCAGAACCGTGCACAGGCGGAGGAGATCGAGATTTCATCACGATTCTACGAGACTGAAAAAGCGATTTTCGCTAATACCTCATTCCTCATTCCCGGTCCTGAGGAGTATAACGAAGAGACCGTATCCTTCATCCTTACCGATGACATACTGACCACCCTGCGTGAGTGTCCTCTGAGAAGTTTCACTGACCTTCAGCGCAGGCTTCTGGCCTTCCCGAAGATGTACGATTCCGGTCATGTCGCCTTCCTGAGCATTCTGGAACAGCGTATCGACCTCGATGCCGACATGGTGGAGTTGGTGTCCAAGGAGATTACCCAATACAACAAGAAGGTCTCTCTGGGAGAAGATATCAGCGAGGAATTCCTCATTGACATCAACCAGTTGCAGGACAACACGATGCTCATCCGTGAGAACATCATAGACAAGCAGAGGGTCATCTCCAGCATCATAAAGTCCAAGAAGTATCCGCAGGAATACCATTCGAAACTCAACGTCCTCCTGAAGGACATCTCGTCCCTGATCAACCATACCGACTTCGGTTTCGAGCGTCTGGAGTATCTTCAGAACACCGTCCTCGGTATCATCAACCTCGACCAGAACAAGATCATGAAGGTCTTCACCCTGGTGTCCCTGATGCTCATGCCGCCGACACTGATCGCCAGTTTCTTCGGAATGAACATCCAGTTCGGCTGGTTTGTCAGCCATTCGTACTGGACGTGGGCCATCATCCTGCTTCTGATGGTTCTTTCGCTTGTGGTCATCTTCTGGATCTTCAAGAAACGCAGAATGTTCTAGGCAGTTCTGTCCATTATCCCTCTTTTTTGACCAGTCTGTCCGATATGCATGAAATGTCGGACTGTGTTTTTTATTGTCTTCTTACGGGTTACGGTATCCTGTTTGATATGTCCATGCATTGTAACGAACATAACAGATAGGAACTATGAGAACATGTAACGATTACGAGTCTCCCTCAGTGGAGATCATTGAACTCCAGACGGAGTGTGCTGTCCTTAATTCCAGTTTTACTGGCGAAGGTGTCAATGAATGGGAAGATATGTAAGATTTAAAAAGAGGAAAAATGAAAAGGTTATCATATTTAATGGCGTTTGCCATGTTTCTGGCGTATTCATGTCAGGAATATGAGATGAGAGATGATGTCGTCCCTGAGAAGATGGGACATGGAAAGACTTTGACTGTGGGAGTGGCGTCAGATCCCCAGACCCGCGTAGGATTTGACGAGAATAACTCCTTCTATTGGCATAAAGGGGATAAGATCGGGGTCCTGACAGTATCCGGCTTCAAGGAAATGATTCTGGATGACATGTATCATGGTCAGGCGTCAGGAGTGTTTTCCGGTGATTTCGAAGAGGAAATAGGTGATTATGCCGTATATCCTCATGGTGCCCATGCAATGGCAGACGGACAGTTGGTGTACGTCCTGCCGTCATCATATACTTATTCTTCGATTGCAGAGGAGGAAAACAGTTTCAACCCTCCTATGGCAGGAAAGATTGACGGAGGGAGTGCGACATTGAACCATCTTGCAAGTTTCATCAAGGTCAGTGTGAACAATATACCGGCCGGTGGTGATGACATGAAGTTTGTCCTGACCGCAGATAAAAGGATAACAGGTGAATTTACAGTCGATCTTTCTGACGATACTCCTGTAATCCTTACAGACGATGCTGCGGGTAATACTGTGACGATCAGTTTCAGCAATACGGTACCCGGCAATGACGGCGTGTTCTATGTTCCTGTTCCGCTGGGGGATTACGGGACGATTACTGCTGAAGTCAGGAACGGAGATGAAACACTTGTCTCAAAGACCTGGACAGAGCAGACTGTGACCAGAAAGACTCCGAAGAGGGGAACAGTCGCGTCGGATCATGTGGCGGAGATTGAAGGACATCCTTACATGACCCTGCAGGATGCGGTGGATGCCTCTGACAATCAGACCATTGTCGTGGTCTCTGATGTGGATCTGAATTCAACGGTCGTCTTTGCGGCGGGCAAGACTGCGGTGCTTGACCTTAACGGCATGACAGTGTCCGACGTTGCCACATCCGCTTCCGCATCATGTCTTATTGACGTTAAGACAGGGGCTGATGTCACCATAAAGAACGGAACACTGACATTTGCCGCCACGACTCCGGATACACAGTGGGGAGAAGACGGGCTTCCGGACTATCCCGGTTATGCGAACAATACCATCCGCAATGCAGGTACGCTGACTGTGGAGAATGCCGTCCTTGAGAACAGGACAAAGAAGGGTGGGGCGTCGTATGTCATTGACAATTACAATGGTGCGAAACTTATTGTGAACGACGGAAGCGTCATTACCCAGATGGGAGGCGATATCGCCATCCGTATGTTCAACGGCAGTGCCGGAGCCATCGACGTGACAGTAAACGGAGGAGTCATTACTGGCTATCGCGCTTTCTGGATCCAGTTGGCATCCAATAATACGTCTGTCGCTCCGGTCATGAACCTGACCGTGACAGGAGGTACGCTGACAAGCGCCGATCCGACCTATCAGCAGGCAGTATATTCATACAGTTACGGCAATGACATGAAGAATGTCACAATCAATGTCAGCGGCGGAACCTTCAACGGAGATATAGCCCTCACCGGCGGTGCGAACAAGACGAACATCGAGACCGTGAACATTTCCGGAGGAATCTTCAACGGCCCATGGAACATCTACAGTTACGGTGCAGATGAAAAGGCCGCTGAAGCCATCACCATCACCGGTGGCACCTTCTCCTACGCCCCGACCGATTACCTCGCTGACGGTTATGTTGCAGTGCAGACCGAAGAGGGCTGGATTGTCAGCGCTGGTGAATGATTTTTCCGAAATCCTTTGAAAATCCGAAAATTATCCATATTTTTGCGCGCCTTTTAGACCGAGGTGCGCTTTTTTATTGTAAGTCGCTGAGGCAAGGCACAGTAAATAATGTTTAACCCACTAGTTTGTTTTTCAATTTTACAATGGAAGAAAACAAGACAGTTGTTGAGGTTGCTCCTGAAGTAGAGGCAACTCCAGCAGTAGAAGAAACCAGGAAGAGCGTTCTCAACGCTTCGGTTGCACCAGAGGAATTCGACTGGGATGCATTCGAGAGCGAGGACGTTTACGGTGGCGGTGACATCGCAGCCATCGAGGAGCAGTACAACCAGACTCTTTCAAAGGTCGTTGAAGGCGAGGTCGTAGAGGGCGTCGTTACAGCGATCAGCAAGAGAGAGGTAATCGTTAACATCGGTTACAAGAGCGAGGGTGTGATCATGGCTCCTGAGTTCCGTTACAACCAGGACCTTGCAGTAGGTGACAAGGTTGAGGTGTTCGTTGAGAAC
>JAFVHZ010000165.1 GCA_017474265.1 Bacteroidales bacterium
CCTGAAGAAGGAGCGTCCTGAAGTCATCGTTGCCGCCAATATATCAAAGAACACATCAAGCATCAACGAAGAGGCAGCAAAGGATTATGAAACTGCTTTCGGTCTCCTATACGATTTTGTGGACATGTTCGTAGTGAACATTTCATGCCCTAATGTAGTAGGGCTCACCGCATTGCAGGACATTTCCTTCCTTTCCGAGATTGTTGACAAACTGCTCTCACTCAGAATGTACTACGATGAATATCGTCCAATTCTTCTCAAGGTCTCCCCTGACCTGTCTCACCAGCAACTCGACGAGATCATCGACTACTCTCTGCGTTCAGGAATCGACGGCATAGTGGCTGGAAACACTACAAGAACCCGTGACGGACTCACCACCATCAGTCAGGAAAAGATCGATGAAATCGGCAATGGAGGCATGTCAGGAGCCCCTGTGCACAAGAAGAACCTCGATCTGGTAAGATATGTACACCAGCAGTCAGACGGAAAACTTCCTATCATAGGAGTCGGCGGCATCATGTCTCCTGAAGATGCACAGGAAATGATCGATGCCGGAGCGTCCCTTGTGGAAATCTATACAGGATTCATATATGAAGGTCCTGCACTTGTAAAGAAAATTATCAGACACCTTGATTCAAACAAGAAGAAAGCATGAGGACAGCAACAGCATCGATATGTACGATAGGAGACGAAATCCTTATCGGCCAGATAACAGATACAAACTCAGCCCATATATCCAGAGCGCTTAACTCTCTGGGTATCAAGGTTACAAGAATGACATCCATCGGTGATGACCATGCGGATATAATCAACAGTCTGACAGAAGAACTCAACAGGAATGACATCGTCATCGTGACAGGAGGCTTAGGCCCTACAAAGGATGACATCACCAAGAAGGCTCTTGCAGACCTATCAGGATCTTCATCATACAAGACAGATGAAAGGCAACTGGAAATCATCCACAGGATACTGAGTGCCAGAGGTCTGGACGTGCTGGATATAAACCTTGCGCAAGCCTCAGTACCGGAGACATGCGATGTGATTCCAAACCGTCTTGGAACCGCTCCCATAATGGTTTTCAGATTCCCGGAGGACCGTTTCGGACATCCTGCCACCCTATACTCGCTTCCAGGCGTACCTTTCGAGGCACTGGGCGCTCTGGATGACATCATGCATGACATACGACAGCACTACTACACCGCAGACATATACCATAAGACTGTCATGACTTTCGGAATAGCGGAATCAGCACTGTCAAAGATGCTGGATGAATGGGAGGACTCCCTTCCTGCTGACATGCATCTCGCCTATCTGCCGAATCCCCTCACAGGCGTGCGCCTGCGTCTATCTATTTATGGAGGCTCACGAAGCGACGAAGAAGAAAGAATCGGGAAGGAGATGGTCAGATTGAAGGATATTCTTGGCGATGCGTTGTATTCTGAAGAAGATGACACTTTGGAAAGAAGCATAGGCAGGAAACTTGCTGAAGCAGGAAAGACTGTCAGTGCCGCAGAGTCATGTACAGGTGGACTTATTTCATCACTATTCACATCCATTCCCGGCTCATCAGAGTATTATCTCGGATCTGTTACTTCGTATGCCAACAGTGTAAAGACCGGAGTGCTGGGTGTACCTTCAGAAATTATTGAAGCGAATGGGGCAGTCAGTGGGGAATGTGTTGCGGCCATGGCCGAAGGAGTAAGAAGGCTGACAGGAAGCGATTATTCTGTCGCTACTTCAGGCATAGCGGGTCCGGGAGGAGGAAGCGAAACCAAACCTGTAGGCCTAGTATGGATCGGAATCAGTTCACAAATGGGAACAGAAACTCACAGACTGGTCTTCAAGGGCGACAGGAAACGCAATATCGAGCGCTTTGCATCGAATGCGCTCAACCTTTTGAGGCTTAAGATTGAAAAAGAGATAAATAATTAATATTGTATATTTAAAACAAAAATGTTTTAGACTAAAACATTTTTGTTACACATATTTTTGTAAACAATAAGCATAATTTATGAGTCTTTCGCACGCAAGATACGAGAAGAAAAGAAGAAGAATCAGGATAAACGGCATCTTCTATGCCGCCATATCATCCGCTTCATTCGGATTCTCCCCTCTCTTCAGCATCGGCCTTCTTGCTGCAGGACTTTCGAACTTCGATGTACTTTCCTACAGATGGGGAATCGCAGGACTGGTCCTTATGATATACGCCTTCTGCAAGAAGAAGACTTTGCGACTGCTTTCCTGGGATGAGACATGGAAGGTCATTCTTCTCAGTATTCTGAGATCCATCACATCGATTACTCTGCTGATCGGTTATGCCAACATATCAAGCGGAATCGCTTCCACCATCAACTTCATGTATCCGATAATAGTCGCAATCTGCATGATGCTCTTTTTCGGTGACAGAAAGTCACCGGTCGACATCATCGCAATAGCCGTATCTATATTCGGGGTCTACCTTCTTGCTTCAGGTGACAGTCTTATTGTTGAAGGTGGAAATACACGCCTGGGTCTGACATGCTCGCTGATCTCAGCATTTTCTTTCGCAGCGTACTACATAGTGATGAAGCAGGTGAAGGCAGACAAGATCGAGGTGGTCAAGTTCACGACATGGATCATGCTTCTCAGTGCCTTATATTTCATTGTCTGTGCATTCATCTTTGAAGGAAGACTGACAATGGTGAAAGACGGGATGAGTTGGCTGTACATTCTTGGCCTCAGTCTATGGTCGACGATGATATCAAATTTTACCGGAGTAAAGGCTGTAAGAAGAATAGGTCCGACTCTTACATCTATACTGGGGGCCCTTCAGCCGGTGACTGCAGTCGTACTGGGTGTACTCTTCCTTCACGAACATCTGTACACCAAATCTCTGATAGGCATTATATTGATTCTTGTGGCGGTTACCATCGTCGTACTTCACCAGAAGAAATAATCAGGCATTCATCACTCTGAAGAAGTTCAGACCAGCAATCTTCTCGATATCAGCCTCCGAATAGCCCCTATGCCGCATTTCATCGAAGATTACAGGCATCAGAGAAATATTTTCAAGACCGTCAGGAGTGACTTCTATACCATCGAAATCAGACCCTAGTCCGACATGGTCGACTCCTGCAAGACTCACGGCATGATCAATATGGTCGACAATACGCTTGTATGATGGTCTCGGAAGAGCCATAAGTTCGTCTTGAATACAGTTCCATGCCCTGCGCTTCACAGGATCTGAAGGATCTGCAATGAATTTATTTTCAACAGACTCTCCCCTTTCCATAATTCCTGAATTCCTCAGGACATCAACAAATCCTGAATCAAGAAACACAGGATAGAAGTTTATCTGGATCACTCCACCGGCAGAGGCCAGAGCACGGATCATATCATCAGTCATATTGCGCGGATGATCAGCAAGTTTCCTGCAGCATGAATGAGTGGCAACAATCGGCTTTGAAGAATATTTCAAGACATCATAAAACGTGTCATCTGAAACATGAGACACATCCACAAGCATACCCAGGCGGTTCATCTCTGCCACTACCTTTCTGCCGAACGGACTGAGACCTCCCCATGTCTTCTCTCTGGAAGCACAGGAATCGCAGATCTGATTATCTGATGAATGACATAAGGTAATATACCTTACTCCATTGTCATAGAAATATTTGAGTCTATTGATGTCATCACCTATCGGGGCTCCGTTCTCAAGTCCCAGGAATACGGAGAACAAAGACTTTTCTTTATTGGCCAGAGCGTCATTCATGTCCGTGGCAAAGGCTGCCTTGCCGCTGTTCGCTGCAACCTGCTCCTTTACACCGCCCAAAAGCCGCACTGCATATTCAAATCCTTCTTCCGGATTCATTGAAGCAGGGACATAAAGTGCAAAAAAGGCACCATCGACTCCCCCTTGTTTCAGTTTGGGAAAATCCACATGAGCATGATCATTATCCTTCGACAGATCCCGCAACCTCAGTATCTGCGAAGGTGTATCACAATGTGAATCAAGGACGAACATTACTTTATACGCTGACGTACAGCCTCATACATAAGTATGGCGGATGCTACCGATACATTGAGGGAGGTGATCTCACCAGCCATAGGAATAGCCGCCTTATCATCCGCGAGATCCAGCATGGACTGAGAAATACCCTTGCCCTCGGATCCCATGATGATGGCGCAAGGCCCGGTCATATCCACATCATAGATAAGCCTGTCAGTCTTCTCTGTTGCCGCAACAAGACGGAAACCGCTTTGCTTCAGATAATAAGCAGCGACACGCAGATTCGGCACCTTGCATGTATCGATCCTCATCAGAGCACCGGCCGATGCCTTGACAGCATCAGCATTGATGGCAGCGCCACCTTTGGCAGGAACAATGATGCCATGACCGCCTGCACATTCCAGACTGCGGGCAATCGCTCCAAGATTACGCACATCACTTACGCCATCAAGAATCACCAGAAGAGGATTCTCCGAACGACCGAGAGCATTGTTCACAAGTTGCTCTATATCAACATAATCTATCTGCGAAATATATGCAAGCACTCCTTGATGCGAGCCGCGTACTGCTCTGTTCAACCTTTCTGCAGGCACAAACTGAAACGGGATCTCATTCTCCTTGAGGAGTTCCATAAGTTCCCTGAACTGAGGACCTTCCAAGCCCTGCTTCAAAAGCACCTTGTCAAATTTCTTTCCTGCCTTGACTGCCTCCAGCACCGGATGCATTCCGAACAGATACTGCATTTTCTTCTCTTCCATATTACTCTATTACTGCTCTAGCGATTCATTCAACTTCTCCCATTCCGCCATCTTGAAATCCAGTTCTCTCTTATTCTCCAGATAAGCCCTGGTCAACTCCATCACATCATCCCCCGGACCAGGCGCAGACAAGACGGCCTCAATCTCCTTCATCTTTGTTTCTATCTCATCTATCCCCTTCTCCAAGAATGAGATACGATTCCTTATCTTCTTTTCTTCTTTAGATACATACTTCTTCGCCTGATACTCCTGCTTGGCCTCTTCCTTCTTCTGAATCACCTCAGCAGGCTTCTCCTCAGCAACCGGTTTATAGTGGCGCTCCAGTTCACTCAGAGTCTCCAACTTCCTTCTCTCAAGGAATTCCTGGACACCACCCAGATGCTCCTTCACCTTTCCGTCCCTGAACTCATACAACTTGTCGACCAATCCGTCAAGAAAGTCACGGTCATGTGATACGATTATCAATGTACCGTCATATGCCTTCAAGGCCTGTTTCAGGATATCCTTTGACCTGATATCCATATGGTTGGTAGGCTCGTCAAGAGCAAGAAGATTATATGGCTTGAGGATGAGTTTCGCCATCGCAAGGCGTGCTCTTTCACCACCACTCAACACTGCCACCTTCTTGTCAATATCCTCTCCCTTGAACAGGAATGCTCCAAGAATGTCCCTCAGTTTCAGACGGATATCTCCTACGGCGATACGGTCCAAAGTACCGAAGACAGTATCATTCTTATCAAGGATATCCTCCTGATTCTGAGCATAATATCCGATATTTACATTATATCCGACCCTTGACTCGCCTGCCATAGGGTCGAGTTCGCGCATGATGACACGCATCAGAGTCGTCTTACCCTCACCGTTCCTGCCCACCAAGGCCACCTTTTCGCCACGGCGAACCTCAATCTGCGCATCCGAAAACACGACCTTCTCCCCATAACCGACCTTCATATCGACAGCCTTGTATGCGATGTCACCGGAACGTGGTGCCGGAGGAAACTTCACGGCAAGAGTTGACCTGTCCTCTATGTCCACCTCGATCCTCTCCAGTTTCTCCAACTGCTTGACACGCGACTGGACCTGATTGGACTTTGTAGGCTTATACCTGAACTTCTCGATAAACTCCTCGGTCTTCTCTATCATCCTCTGCTGGTTCTCATAGGCCGCCTGCTGCTGGGCAAGACGTTCCTTCCTGAGTTCCAGATACTTGCTATACGGTACCTTATAATCATGAATACGTCCCACCATGATCTCCACAGTCCTGGTCGTAACATTGTCCAGAAACTTACGGTCATGGGAAATAAGCACAAGGGATCCGCGATAGTCCTTCAGATATCCCTCAAGCCATTCTATGGATTCTATGTCAAGATGATTGGTCGGCTCGTCAAGCAGAAGGACATCCGGCTTGGAGAGAAGTATCTTGGCAAGTTCTATTCGCATGTTCCAGCCCTGACTGAAAGTCTCTGTAGGTCTGGACAGTTCTTCATACT
This sequence comes from Bacteroidales bacterium, assembly GCA_017474265.1. Lineage (GTDB taxonomy): Bacteria > Bacteroidota > Bacteroidia > Bacteroidales > UBA932 > Cryptobacteroides. Next base: position 6,237 of record JAFVHZ010000165.1, read on the forward strand.
TGAACCCAAGTCCGATCAGGGTCTTCTCGGCAAGCACCTGAGGGTTGTCTGACCTGGAATAATTGAGACGGTCATTGATCTCGTTCATGCATATGATCAGATCCTGATATGCCTGAGACTCGTAATCCGTCCTTTCGGCAAGTTCCAGCGTGATCCTCTCAAGTTCATCCTCTTCGGCGAACATGTCCGCAAATGCAGTCATCGCCTCATCTATGACACTGCGTCCCCGATGATGCTCCATTATCTGCGGAAGATAACCTATCTTTACGCCACCAGGCACTGCCACCTTTCCGCTTGTAGGACTCTGCAGGCCACATATGAGTTTAAGGATGGTGGATTTTCCTGCCCCGTTCTTTCCCACAAGGCCTATCTTGTCACTCTCGCTGATATGGAAATTGATCTCATTCAGCAAAGTGAACCCACCGTATGCGACTGTCAGATTGTTTATCGATATCATATACTACTTCTTGCACACAAGTATACTGAATTCATACAGTATATAAAGTGGTACTGTACATACAAGAAGGGAGAAAGGATCTCCCGAAGGAGTGATCAGTGCAGCCACAATGACCACGGCACATATGGCGTGTCTGCGATATTCCCTCATCATTTCTCGAGTGACCAGCCCCAATGCAGACAATATGGCCACAATCGTAGGGAACTCGAATACAAGACCGAACGTCATTATGGTAGAAGTGAACAGGGATATATATGAACTTA
>JAFVHZ010000166.1 GCA_017474265.1 Bacteroidales bacterium
CTCACCGGCGATCTTGTACATGTTCGGAATCATCAGGAGGAGACCCTGCGAAGCCGTGAATGTGGTGGTCAGGGCACCTGCCTGGAGGGAACCGTGCACTGCACCTGCAGCACCGCCCTCGCTCTGCATCTCTGTTACCTTTACCACCTCACCGAAGAGGTTCTTCTTTCCCTGAGCAGCCCACTCGTCTACATATTCAGCCATTGTAGAAGAAGGCGTGATAGGGTAGATCGCAGCATGCTCACTGAAGAGGTAAGCCATGTGCGCCGCTGCCCAGTTACCGTCACAAGTGACGAATTTCTTTTCGTTTGCCATAATTCTATAAATTTATGTTGTATTTGATTGATTTGCTGTGTTTTACATTTTCCGTGCCCGCGCACGGACGCATAATCATACAAAATTACGTATTTTTGCTGAAAACACAGCAAAAATTTTGCAAAAATTAGTCCTGTGGCCATGTCTTCCGCTCGTAATCGGGAACCTCTTGACTGTCAGTGAAATACACAAAGTGCGTGCTGCCCTTTGGCAGCACGCACTTTGTGTAAGTTGGTGAAGGTGAATGTATTACAAATTGCAGTACCCTTCGATGATGACAGGGTCTGTTGCGATTTTGGCGACCAGTCCCTGAAGTACCTTTCCCGGGCCGAGTTCTATGAAATGACCGGCACCGTCAGCCAGCATGTTTCTGACGCTCTGGGTCCACCTTACAGGAGATGTGAGTTGTGCAAGAAGATTTGCCTTTATCTCCGCAGGGTCAGTTGATGGTCTGCCTGTCACATTCTGATATACGGGACATACGGGAGTTCTGAATATCGCCTTGTCGATGCCTTCTGCGAGTTCGGCGCGTGCCGGCTCCATGAGGGGGGAATGGAATGCGCCTCCAACAGGGAGCGGCAATGCCCTTTTGGCACCGGCCTCCTTCATCCTGACGCATGCAGCCTCGACCGCGGCCTTCTCTCCTGATATGACTATCTGTCCGTCGCAGTTGTAGTTTGCCGCCACGACTGTACCTTCGGTGTCATCGCATATCTGTTCAACGGTTTCTGCAGGCAGGGCAATGACTGCTGCCATCGTACCCGGAACCATCTCGCAGGCCTTCTGCATCGCCTGTGCTCGGATACTTACAAGTCTGAGTCCCTCTTCGAAGTCCATCGCTCCCGCCGCGACAAGTGCAGAGAACTCTCCCAAAGAGTGTCCTGCCACCATGTCCGGAGCGAAATCCGGAAGGCATTTTGCCATCAGGACCGAATGCAGGAATATTGCAGGCTGGGTCACCTTTGTCTGCTTGAGGTCTTCGGAGGATCCCTCGAACATGATGTCTGTTATACGGAAACCGAGGATGTCGTTTGCCTTCTCGAGCATCTCATGAGCCTCGACGTTCTGTTCATATAGGTCCTTGGCCATGCCCGGAAACTGGGAACCCTGTCCAGGGAAAACGTATGCTTTCTTCATAATCTTTACGGTTTGGTTTTAGAATCCCTGCAAAGTTATCAAATCCACGGTAAACACGGCAAAACTTTCGCCACATTGCGGAATAATCTCTAGATTTGTGGTGAAATGCCTGAAATTTGACTATCTTTGCAAAGATATCCGGCCCTATAGTTTAATGGATAGAATTTCAGATTCCGGTTCTGACGGTTGCGGTTCGATTCCGCATGGGGCTACAATAAAGGAGAGATCGGCCGATCTCTCCTTTATTGTAGCCTATATGTTCGTGATGAGTACTCCGACGACGCGGAAGACGTTGATGACGTCATTGTACGGGAGTTCGAAATCAGGAAAATCGTTCTGGTTTTCTGCAATGAATGTCAGTCCGGAGCCGTTGTCCACAATCTTTCTGAGGAACATTCCGCTCGACATGGTGTCCACTACATATATCTCCCCATTGATGATCGGTGTGTCTCTGGAGATTCTTCTCAGGGCCAGAAGGTAGCCTCTGCAGATTCTTGGAGCCATTGCGTCCCCCGGGCACATCGCGAACATGTCGTGCTTCTGGAAGTGCGGTACCGGTGGCAGACGGTCTACTGATGAAGAATTCATCACATATTCATATATGTTGATTTCCGGTGCCCTGAATAGTCTTGCCGGCACTACCGGTATGTCATCGTCGTGGTTAAGTTCGGGATGATCCTCGAACATGCCGTCTGTGTGTGGGAATTCGTGCTGGGCTTCGAACATCGGACCTTCGCCTGTGACGAGCCAGTTTGTGCGGAAACCAAATGCCTTGCTCCATTTGGCTGCCGCATTTTTACCGAATGGGCGACCGTTCAACTGATTGCTGACGGCCGCCTGTTGGACATCCAGAATATTGGCCACTTCCTGCTGAGACATGCCCATCTCAGAGAAATACTCTTTTATTTTCTTGCCTATTTCTAATTTGTATGGCATAAGTTATAAAAAAGTGTAAAAATTTGTTATAAAAGTGTTGTATATTACAAAAACGGTGTTATATTTGCAGTGTTCACCGATTGTTAAGTGCAAATTTAGCATATTTTTGTGAATTATAAAGTAAAAGTACACATAATTTGTAGTTGGTAGCAAAAGCAATGTAGTATGATTTGTGATATTAATAACGGAATTGGTAATAACGAGGTCGTTATTAGAGAAACAGACAAGAGACCTATGACACTTGAGAAGGTTTGCTCACTGCTGTGCTTCCTTGCTGGAGCAGTATTTCTGGTGATGGCCCTGTTCGGACCATGGCGCTATTTCTTCCTTATGGGAGTCTGCACGATCGTCGGTGTCATGATTTATGAAGAGCCAGCCTCTTCTGACACAAAAAAGAAACGCCGCGAAGACCGTTAGGCCCTCGCGACGTTTGAATTTCCGTTTATTACAGCCATTCATTCAGCCATCTGAAGTATTCCCTATGCCACAACATCGCATTCTGCGGCTTAAGAATCCAGTGGTTTTCATCAGGGAAGATCAGAAGTCTTGATGGAACACCCATCATCTGCGCACAATTGTATGCTGCCATTCCTTCATCTACAGGCACCCTGTAGTCCATTCCGCCGTGAATCACCATAAGCGGCGTATTCCAGTTCGTGACAAGTTTGTGTGGTGACAAGGCATAATGCCTTACGGCCTTAGGATCGTTGCTCCATGGAGAACCTCCCTGCTTTATGCCGCCGAATGTCACTCCGTCACCGGCCGGTCCCATAGGAGCATTCTTTGTTCCGACCATAGGGTCGATCTCAGCCTCGTGAAGTCCTCCGTTGTCGAAGTTCGGGAACCACATTTCCTCAGTGGTCATATACATGTGTTCTTCGTTGAAGATACCCGCATGTGCGATGAATGCGTCGAAGGTGTTGTTGTGTGTTCCGCAGAGATAGTATACCGAATATCCACCGTAACTTGCTCCGCATGCCGCCATCTTCCCGACATATGGTTCAGCCTTAAGTTCCTTTGCAGCAGCAAGATAGTCCTGCATGTTCAGTCCCGGATAGTCACCGGAAATCTGCTCCGTCCATTCCTGCCCGAATGCTGTCGTGCCGCGCCTGTTCGGAAGAACGACGACGTATCCCTGCGATGCCATCAGACGGTAGTTCCATCTGTATGACCATCCCTGGCTGAGTGTTCCCTGCGGGCCTCCAAGGCATATGAGTATTGACGGATATTCCTTTGCAGGATCGAACTGAGGCGGGTAGAGGACCCATGTCAGCATATCCTTGCCGTCCGTTGTCTTCACATATCTTGCCTCGGTCCTGTGGTCGGCAAGTTGCGAAAGGATATGGTCGTTCTCCTTTGTGATTTCCTTATAGTTGCTGCTGCCGTCGAGAGTGATGGCCACCAGTTCGGTAGGGAAGTCCATGCTGCACCATGTGGTGTACAGGGTCGTGATGCCGTTTTCATCTTCCGTCACATGGAACGGTGAACCGAAATCATACCACTGATCCTCTCCTGTCAGTCTGCTGATCTCCCAACTCTCGGCCTCCTCGCTTGCGAGGAATATGCCCTGAATGCCCTCTGCCAGAGCGGCGAAATAGATCCCCTTCGAATCGGAAACCCATGCAGGTGCGGAAACGTTGTACTTGAAGTCCACAGTCACATCCACGATGCCGCTGAACGACGGCATCTCACCAGACCAGTCCACGTCAGCAACAATAAGTCTCTGCTTGTCAGCCTCGTAGCCGTCACGCTCCATGCTTATCCAGCAAAGTCTGCTTCCGTCAGGACTCCATACCGGATCGGTATCGTAACCTCCCTTCATGTCGATGACCTCCGTCTGTGCGGTCTCTATATTATATATGTATATCTCTGTATTGGTCGAGAACGCATATTTCTTTCCTGCCAGTTTGCGGCATGAATAGGCGATATACCTGCTGTCAGGACTCCAGGACAATTGTTCCAGACCGCCGAACGGCTCGGTCGGAAGTTCATACAGTTCCTTTTCACCGGCAAGAAGATCCGTGCCTTCTGACATCGTGCCGTTTGAAAGGTCAATGTTAGCAACGAAAGTATGAGGAATCTCCATTACGGTATGGTCCCAATGACGGTACATCAGGTCATCCGTCTCATATGCCGTAGCCTTGTCCAGGTCAGCATAACAGTCTGAAGGTGACTTGACTGCGCTCTTGATGTAACTTACGTACATTACTTTCTTTCCGTCAGGAGACATCTTGAATTCGCCTATTCCGCCAGGAACATCGCTGATCTGCCGAGGATTGCAGAAGGACCACTCTCCGTTCCTTCTGAGGCTGATATCAGCCTTCCATATCTGGCCTCCCATCAGGAAAAGGATATTCTTTCCGTCATTGCTCCACCTTGCGTTGCTCAGGCTCTTGCCAGATGTGGTGATCTGCTGATTGCATGTTCCGTCCAGGCGGCAGATGAAAAGATTGCGGCATGTGCGGTTCTCCTCTACCGAGGTATATGATACCCCATAAAGGATGTGTTCCCCGTCAGGAGATACCTGCGGATCGGACAGACGTCCGAATGCAAGGAGGGCCTCCGGACCCATCTTTCTGTCTTCGATGACTATCTCGCTTCTGCCGATATAGCCTTCGCTGCTCAGTGTTTCGTTTCCGTTCTTCATAAACAATAAGATTCCGATTGCGATTGCTGCCAGCATCAGTAGGCTGACTGTTATCTTCATGTTTTTCATTTGTAGTTTGTGATCTGTAAATTGTTGATTTGTAGTTTCTTATCTATTGTGTCCTGCCTGCTCTGGCTGGCGGGACGAGTGCTTTAAGTCGGTGATTATGAGTAGGTTGCTGATCATCGATATAGTCGGGCTGCCTCGCGGAGTTCCTTAGAGACAGCGTCACGGACATCGGCAGGGGAGATAACTTCCACCCTGGCGCCTCGCCTGCAGAATTCCATGATCAGATCGGTGTTCGGACAGACGAATATGCTGAAATATACCATGCCCTCCATGCTTTCGAGGTCGAGTGCCCGCACCTCCCTGATGTTCAGTTCCTTCTGGCTGCTGTGGATCGGGAGATCCCTCAGGAATCTCGCCTCCTTTTCTGTTGCCCTGAAAATGATGGTCCTTCCGGGCCCGTCAGGAAGATAGATGCCGAAACTTGTAGCGAAGATCTCATCCACATCGAAATCCTTCGGCATCCTGAATGTCTTGTCTGTAATCTCCAGAGAAGTTACGCGGTCCAGTCCATAGACCCTGAGGGCCTTTCGCTCAATGCAGTACGCTACTATATACCACCTCTTTGCTACTTCCTTGATCGCATATGGGCGCAAGGTAAACTGTTCAGATTCCGCACGGGTATATTTATGATAGTCTATGACAATCTCGTGACTGCCTGTCATGGCATCCATCACGTTTGTCAGGAATGTGTGGCCGGAAGGTATGTCCTCCACAGAAACCCTTCCTGAAAGCCTTTCCTTTCCCAGGGCAAGCATGTTGTTGACAGTGAATGTGTTGATGAGCCAGGCCGTCTCCGCATTCTCGTCTGATACATCCTCCGAGTACTCGATGAAATACCTGTTTGTGCTGCGGTTGCAGCCTATGTTGATGCCGAAGACGTCATAGATGGCCTCGCGGTGGTTGTTGAAGGTCCTGCGCGAATAAGGACTGTCGAAACGGTCCTCCCATCTGTCGGCGATTTCGCCCAGACTCAGCCCTCGCTCTCCGGCGCGGACGAAGGTCTGCACCAGCCAAATATACTTCTGTAATAATTCCGTTACCATCTAACTGATCTTACTATAATCCTTTATCTGATATTTGTCTTTCTTCAACTCCTTTCGCAACAACTGGTTACGGTCGGATGTGAGAGTCGGGTCTTCCTTGAGCACCGCATCCGCACAGTCGCGCGCAGCATTGAGTATGAGGCCATCCTTTGCAAGAGATGCTATGTTGAGACTTATCGGCAGTCCGCTCTGCTGGGTGCCTTCAAGGTCCCCCGGACCTCGCATCTTCATGTCCTCTTCCGCAAGTTCGAAGCCGTTCTCAGTTGCGCACATCAGTTCTATGCGATGTCTCGATTCCTTGCTCAACTTATGTCCTGTCATCAGCACGCAGTATGACTTCTCGCTTCCACGTCCCACACGTCCGCGCAACTGATGCAACTGACTGAGACCGAATCTCTCGGCGCTTTCTATCACCATTACGGAAGCATTAGGGACATCCACTCCGACCTCGATCACCGAAGTCGCGATCAGAATATCCGCCCTGCCCGCCGCAAAGGCCTCCATGTTGAAGTTCTTCACGTCGTTCAACTGCTTGCCATGAACGACCGCGGTCTTGTAGTCCGGGAACGGGAAATGCTTGATGATCTCTTCTGCTCCTGCTTCAAGGCTCTGATAATCAAGTTTCTCTGTCTCGTTAATAAGTGGATATACGATGAATATCTGACGTCCCTTCGCGATCTCGTCACGCATGAACTTATACAGGGCCGGACGCTTGCCGTCGGTCGCATGTATGGTCTGCACAGGCTTTCGTCCCGGTGGAAGTTCGTCAATCACGGACACATCAAGATCTCCATAAAGGGTCATGGCAAGAGTCCTCGGAATAGGCGTGGCTGTCATCACAAGCACATGCGGAGGCGCTCCGCATGAGGCCTTCTTCCACAGTCTGGACCTCTGCTCCACACCGAATCTGTGCTGCTCGTCGATGATGGCCAGGCCGAGATTTCTGAACACCACCGTATCCTCGATAAGGGCATGCGTGCCGACGATGATGCCGATGCTTCCGTCTTCAAGGCCAGCATGGATCTCGCGGCGCTCACTTGTCTTGCTGCTTCCTGTGAGAAGGGCAGACTTCACTCCAGTCGGGGCAAGGAACTTCTGTATATTCTTATAGTGCTGCTGTGCAAGCACTTCCGTAGGAGCCATTATGCAGGCCTGAAAACCGTTTCCTATCGCGATAAGGGCAGTAAGGACCGCCACCATCGTCTTTCCGCTTCCGACATCTCCCTGCAGGAGACGGTTCATCTGGCGCCCGCTCTTCATGTCGTTGCGGATCTCGGTAATCACCCTTTTCTGAGCCCCGGTGAGGGGGAACGGAAGGGCTTCGTAGCATTTGTTGAAAGCCTCTCCGACCTTCGGCATATGTATTCCCTGCTCGGCCCGACTGCGTACATACTTTTGTTTCAGGAGAGACAACTGGAGGTAGAACAGTTCCTCGAACTTAAGACGGTATTTCGCCTTTTCGAGAGAAATCATGTCCTTCGGAAAATGGATGTTGCGGAGCGCGAAATGAAGTGGCACCAGTCCGCATTGTTTCATGATATATTCAGGGAGTGACTCCTCTGTCTGGGGAAGACCCTTGTTGAGGGCCGCCTCCATCAGTCTGTTCATCACCTTCCCGGTCACCCCTCCGTTCTTGAGTCTTTCCGTGCTAGGGTATACTCCGGTCATGGTGCCGTCAGCAGATGCTCCTGCGGCAGGAGTTGTTCCTGATACGGCATCCACCTCCGGGTGGACAATATTGATGCGTCCGTTGAAGGCCGTCGGCTTTCCGAAAAATATGAATTCAGTGCCCGGCTTCAGTCTTTCCCACATCCATTTGATGCCCTTGAAGAACACCATCTCCATATCTCCGCTTCCGTCGCTCACCCAGACGCTCATGCGTCGTATGGTGTTGAATTTTATAGCATTATCCTTCGCAGCACCTCTCTGACTTTCCTGATCCAGACTCATCCCGTTCCCGCTAGGCTTGCCGTTGGCGCTATACAGGTCGACGCGCATCACCATGGCACGTATCTGCAGATATGCCATGTCCGGCCTGGCGTCGCATATCCGGACTACGCTGCTCTTGTCGATATAGCGGAACGGATAAAGCCGCAGCAGATCCCCGACGGTCTCCACTGCGAGTTCCTTGCGCAGGAGTTCAGCCCTCTTTGGGCCTACTCCCGGCAGAAACTGTATGTCCATATCAGATCCGGATTTCATAACCTCTCAATGTGCCATGTTTCGGCAAATATAATCAATCCCTTTCTAATAACCATGATTTCGTACCCTTTCTTCTGCCCGACATTCCGTCTCATGATGCCGTCAACTTCCTGTTTCCTGACTTTCTATTTTGTCGTCTGGACTGCCTTGGGTTGTACTCCAGAATATCAGTTGGTTTTGTAACCTGCAGATTTATAGCGGATTGTGAATTCGGGCTGTCGTCTGCGCTCCAGACGGTGGCGGTCCAGGCGACAAAATGCTCCTGAGCGATAGCGGCATGGATATGGAAGAAGGCAGGGTGCAAGGCGGTGGCGTTGAATATTGCAAAAATTAGTTGTATATTTGTAGATTATTTCGAATTCAAAAAAAGTAACACGTATTACAATATGGCAAAGAAGTTAGTTGTCGGAATCACGCAGGGAGATGGTAACGGTATCGGTTACGAGGTTATAATCAAGGCTTTGGCCGACGAGAGGATGCTGGACCTCTGCACTCCGGTGATCTATGGCTCATCAAAGATCTTCGGCTTCTACAAGAAGCAGATCCATAATATCGAGCAGATAAATACAAATGTGATATCTTCTGCGAAGGATGTCCATCAGAAAAGGGTCAATATCGTCAACTGTCTGCCGGAAAACGTCTTCGTGGAGCCGGGACAACCTACTCCGGAGTCTGCCAAATCGGCGATGACATCCCTTGAGAGGGCTGTCCAGGACATAAAGGACGGATATATAGATGTGCTCGTGACGGCTCCTTTCAACAAAAGGGCTATGGCTGGAGAAGGCTTCGGCTACACCGGCCATACGGAATATCTTGAAAAGGAATTTGACGTTGATGAAGTGGCAATGATCATGGTCTGCGACCGTCTGAAGGTGGGCGTAGTGACCGGACATATTCCTCTCAAGGATGTGTGCGGCAGCATCACCACCGAGAAGATTCTGAAGAAACTCAGACTCATGAAGGCATCTCTGCAGAGGGACTTCGGCGTGGATGCTCCTAAGATCGCCGTACTCGGACTCAATCCTCATTGCGGAGACGGAGGACTTCTCGGAGACGAAGAACAGCAGATCATCCTTCCTGCAGTGCAGGCTGCCAATGAAGAAGGCATAATGGCATTCGGTCCATACTCTCCGGACGGTTTCTTCGGTCTGGGCAACTATGCCAAATACGATGCGATCCTGGCAATGTATCACGACCAGGGACTTACTCCATTCAAGGCACTTGCTTTCGAGGACGGAGTAAACTACACTGCAGGACTTCCGATTGTCAGGACATCTCCAGACCATGGCACTGCATACGAAATGGCAGGTCGCGACCTTGCAGACCCTCGTTCGATGAAGGCAGCCATCTACACTGCGATAGACATATTCCACCGCAGGGCTGAGTATGACGACCTCGTGGAGAACCGTATGACCATAAAGATGCCTGACACTGAGATCAAGCCTCGTGGCGGCAGGATCATAGAGTAGGACATGGCTTCAGACAATCAGCAAAGGCCTCCGATCTTTCTGTATACGGACGGTGCTTCGAGCGGCAATCCCGGTCCCGGAGGATACGGGGTGGTTCTCAAATGTGCCGGTATCGTCAGGGAAATGTCCGGGGGATTCAGTCTGACGACCAACAACAGGATGGAACTTCTTGCCGTCATAAAAGGTCTTGAAGCCATAAAATGGCAGAATGCGGAGGTGCATGTCTACAGTGATTCTTCATATGTTGTCAATGCCATCAACAAGGGATGGCTGGAGAACTGGCAGCGGAAAGGCTATGCAAAGGTGAAGAATCCTGACCTGTGGATGAGATTCGCTGCTATTTACCGTCAGCATAGGGTGTCGTTCCATTGGATAAAAGGTCATGCGGGACATCCGGAAAACGAAAGATGTGATGCTCTTGCAGTTGCGGCAGGTTCCGGAGCCGTTTCTGCTGGAAAGTCCCTTCCACAGGATCCAGGCTACTCTCCCGACCAGAATACACTATTATGATATGAACATAATAACAACAGATATCCCTGAAGTGGTGATCATCGAACCCAAGGTGTTCGGTGACCACAGAGGTTATTTCTTCGAGTCGTTCTCGCAGAGGGATTTTGATGCTAAGATCCGTCGGGTCAGGTTCGTTCAGGACAATGAGAGCAAGTCTTGTTACGGAGTTGTCCGCGGACTTCATTTCCAGCTCCCTCCTCATGCCCAAAGCAAACTCGTCAGGGTGGTGAAAGGCAAGGTCCTCGATGTTGCGGTCGACATCAGGAAAGGGTCTCCGACTTTCGGCAAGCATGTTGCAGTGGAACTTTCCGAGGATAACCGCCGTCAACTTTTCATCCCTCGCGGCTTCGCCCACGGTTTTGCCGTGCTGTCGGATGAGGTGATATTCCAGTATAAGTGTGATGACTTCTATCATCCTGAGTGTGAGGGTGCTGTGGCATGGAACGACCCTGCGTTGGGAATCGATTGGGGAGTACCGGAAGATAAGATAATCCTTTCTGCAAAGGATCAGGCTCATCCTCTTCTCGCTCATGCAGAAGTCCTGTTCGATTATGGTGTAGATTATTATATATAGAGATGAAGATTCTGATAACCGGTGCTTGCGGTCAGTTGGGCCGGACCCTTATGGACATTAAGGACGAGGATAAGCACGAATATATATTTACGGACGCGTTTCCTATGATGGAAGGTGTTCTGGCTTTGGATATCAGTGATGCGGAAGCCGTGGATAAGGTGGTGAGTGATAACGATGTGCAGGTCATTGTCAACTGTGCTGCATATACTGATGTTGCCAAGGCAGAGACTGAGGAAGAGGTTGCCTTCAAGGTAAATGCAGAGGCTCCGGGAACGCTCGCAAAGGCAGCGGCCCGGACAGGTGCTGTCCTGATCCATATCTCTACTGATTATGTCTTTGACGGCAAGACGAACATTGCATATGCAGAAGATGCCGAGCCGGCTCCTCTAAGCGCCTACGGGCGCTCTAAGTTGGCTGGCGAGTGTGCCGTCATTGCCTCTGGCTGTCATTACATCATCATCAGGTCCGCCTGGCTCTTCAGCAGATACGGAAAGAACTTCGTGAAGACCATCCTGGAGAAGACTTCGTCGCAGCCTTCGGTCAAAGTCGTTGAAGACCAGATAGGCACTCCTACCTTTGCTGGCGACCTTGCTGAATTTATTATGTATATCATTGATAATGATATGCTTGACAAAGAAGGAGTCTATAACTATACCAACGAAGGTGTATGCTCGTGGTATGACCTGGCATGGGAAGTGTGCGACCTGAGCGGCCATTTATGCGATGTGCTTCCATGCAAGACTTCCGACTTCCCGACAGGTGTGACCCGTCCGGCCTTTTCTGTTCTCGACAAGACCAAGGTCAAGCAGACTTTCTGCATCGAGATCCCTCATTGGAAGGATTCTCTCCGTTTCTGCATGGCCAATATGGCATAGACTCGGTGACAAAATGACAGTTTACAACTGTGTTTTTGGATAAATCACAGATTGTCACTATATTTGCAGGTTGTGTGTACGGTAATGTGCATGCAACCTGTTTTGAATATAAAAATTAAGAAAGATATGTCATTTACAGACGTTTTCAAGAAGATTTTCGGAACCAAGGCCGACAGAGACATGAAGGCCCTCAAGCCGACCCTGGACAAGGTTCTGGCTGCTTATAAGTCCATCGATACCCTTTCGGACGACGAACTCAGAGCAAGATGCCAGGTCCTCAAGGACAAGATCCAGACGGCCATAGCGTCAGATGAAGCACGCATTGCGCAGATCCGTGAGGAACTCGAGAAGGAAATCCCTCTCAAGAAGAAGGAAGAACTTGCTACAGAGCAGGATAAACTCGTGAAGAAGGTCGATGAGACGATCGAGAAGGTACTCGACGAGATCCTTCCCGAGGCATTCGCAATCATGAAGTCCACTGCGCGTCGTTTCGCCCAGAACCCTGTGATCAAGGTCAAGGCGACAGATTTTGACCGCGACCTCAGCGCCACAAAGGAATTCGTCACCATCGAAGGCGACTACGCCCTCTGGCAGAACCACTGGATGGCCGGCGGAAACGAGGTCACATGGGACATGATCCATTATGACGTACAGTTGATCGGAGGTATTGTCCTCCATCAGGGTAAGATCGCCGAGATGGCGACCGGAGAAGGAAAGACCCTCGTGGCGACCCTCCCGGTATTCCTCAATGCCCTTGCAGGCAAGGGAGTACATGTCGTGACAGTCAACGACTACCTCTCCAAACGTGACTCCGAGTGGATGGGCCCTCTCTACCAGTTCCATGGTCTCAGCGTGGACTGCATCGACAAGCATCAGCCGAACAGCGAAGGCCGCAAGAAGGCATACGCCTGCAACATTACTTTCGGAACAAACAACGAGTTCGGTTTCGACTATCTCCGTGACAACATGGCGACCTCGATGAACGACCTCGTGCAGCGCAAGCATCATTTCGCCATCGTCGATGAGGTCGACTCTGTCCTCGTCGATGACGCCCGTACTCCTCTGATCATCTCCGGTCCGGTGCCTAAGGGCGAAGACCAGCAGTTCATGGAGTATAAGCCATTGGTGGAGAGGCTCTTCTCAAACCAGAAGACCCTAGTCAATTCACTCCTTAACGAAGCAAAGAAACTCATCGCGGAAGGCAACGAGAAGGACGGAGGCGTCCTCCTCTTCAGAGCGTTCAAAGGATATCCTAAGTACAAGCCTCTGATCAAGTTCCTCAGTGAACCGGGCATGAAGCAGCTCCTCCAGAAGGTCGAGAACTATTACATACAGGACAACGAGCGCGAGATGCCGTTCATCACCGACGAACTCTACTTCGTCATCAACGAGAAGATGCGTTCGGTGGATATGACAGACAAGGGACGCGACCTCATCACCGGTAATCTCGAGGACAGCAACTTCTTCGTCCTTCCTGACGTAGGTGCGTCGATTGCCGAGGTGCAGAAGTCTGACCTCAGTGCTGAGGAGAAGCAGATAAAGAAGGATGAGATACTCGCTGACTTCGCACTCAAGTCTGAGCGCGTGCACACTGTAAACCAACTCCTTAAGGCATATACGATGTTCGATAAGGAGATCGACTATATCATCCAGGACGGAAAGATCAAGATCGTCGACGAACAGACCGGCCGTATCATGGAAGGACGCCGTTGGAGCGACGGCCTCCATCAGGCGGTAGAGGCGAAGGAGAACGTGAAGGTCGAGGCTGCGACACAGACTTTCGCAAGTGCACGACTCTGAGCATTTGCGTACTGTTTGCCGTCGCACCTGCGTGCATAGCTAACCCGTAGCTATCGTCGAACGCGTAAATTTTATTCAAATCGTTGATATCGTCCGTTAC
>JAFVHZ010000167.1 GCA_017474265.1 Bacteroidales bacterium
ATTCTTTCAAAAGAATCGACGCTTCTCGATAAATTGTTTTTCTCGGTACTTGCTTCTTGTACAGTAAATCAGTCTTTTCAATGAACTTGTCGTTGCCCGTTTTTCGAACGGGGCTGCAAAGGTACGCATTATTTTTTAACTTCCAAATTTATTTTGCAAAATTTTCAGAAATTTCATTTTTCTGCGTCAGTCTTGGTAAGAACTCCACCTCTGCGGGCACCCCTTTTTCAAATGGGATTGCAAAGGTACGCTTTATTTTCGAACTTCCAAATTTTTTCTAAGCAAAAAATAGGAATTTGAAGAACTCAAGCAGACGTTGAACACACAATTCATTGAGACTCAGCAAAGAATCTGATTGTTACAATTTTGTTAATTCATAAGCAAGGCTGAATCCCCGCCACACGGACTTCCTTTACCTATTTATTATATATTGATATTTTCATCCGAAAAGATTATTTTTGTATGTTCTTTCAATTAATAACATTTATAGAATACCATATGAAAAAGTTTCATTCATTATTGATTATATGCCTGCTGACCGCAACATCGGCTTCGGCTCAGTCCTGGTGCGGACTGAAGGAAAAGGCGGAAGGCAACAAGGCATTTGCAGATTATCCGACCACAGTCCTGCTGGACGAGACCACGGTAGAAGTATCAGAAAGCGGATCCGGTTCCTTCATCATCCACAAAGTGATAAAGATACAGAGCGAAAAAGGAGCACTGGCCAACAGAGTGATCAAATATGATTATGACCCTCTGACCGCGATAGCCGAATTTGCCGAGGTCAAGGTATACAGGGCAGACGGCAGCATAGATAAAATAGACGTCACCAGGACTTGTGACTATGCAGCACCTGCCAGAGCCATCTACTGGGGAGCACGACAGATCATGATAGAACTCGGCAGACTGGAGGTCGGAGACATCATCGATTATACCATCAACAAAAAAGGATTCACATATGCCCTCCTTCTTACCGGAGAAGACGACAGGTTCGTACCTCCTATGAGAGGTGAGTTCTACGATATCGTTCCTTTCTGGGTGGAACAGCCGACTGTACTGAAAGAGTATACCGTAAGTTATCCGCAGGAAAAGGACGTTCAGTATGAATTCTATCAGGGCTCATGCAGATCATCTGTAAGAGTTGCAGACGGAAGAAAGACAATGAAGTTCTCAATAGAGGACGCTCTTCCGTTTGAAAAGGAGAACGCCATGGTCAATCTGTTTGATGTGGCACCGAAACTCATGCTCTCTTCTACTCCTCACTGGAAGGAAAAGTCTCTCTGGTTTTACGGTGTGAACGAAGACTACGGCAGTTTCGAGCCGATGCCAGAGGCCCAGAAGAAAGTAGACGAACTGCTCAAGGGAGTGACAGACGAGATGAAGCGCATCTCCATCCTCACTCACTGGGTAGCAGATAACATGAGATACTCCGGCATTTCAATGGGAGAAGGCGAAGGCTTTACACTCCACAACACCAGGATGAACTTCACAGACCGATGCGGAGTCTGCAAGGACAAGGCAGCCCTCCTTATATCGATGCTCAGAATGGCAGGTCACGAAGCATATCCGGCAATGACCATGGCAGGTTCAAGAATCGAGACCATCCCTGCAGACCACTTCAACCATTGCGTGGCGGTGGTAAAACTGAAGAATGGATCATATATTCCTCTCGACCCGACATGGGTTCCTTTCAACAGGGAGATATGGTCTAGTGCAGAGCAGCAGCAGAACTATCTTCCTGGAATTCCAGAAGGTTCAGACCTTCTTCTCTCCCCTGTCTCTGCTCCTGAGAACCATTACCTCAGAATTTTTGCAGATACGCAGATAGACAAGGACGGCACCCTCACCGGAGAATACACCGTCATGGCAGAAGGACAGTCTGACGCTGCAGTAAGACGTCCGTTCCTTCAGGGGTATGCAGACAGGGTCACACGCGCCCTTGAGGCCGAACTCCTGAATGTCTCACCACAGGCCAGACTGATATCGGTAAAGTGCGACAATCCGAAGGACTATCAGGCAGCACCTATTTCAATGAAAGTCAAGTTCATCATCCCGAATTACGCCACTGTCGCCGGAAATACGATACTCTGCCGTCCTCTGGTTCTGAACAACCTTTATTCGGGAGTACGTACATTCCTCAGGATCGATACGACTGCAGAACACAGAGAACACGCATTCAAGGACAGTTGCTCAAGACTTGTCGAACTCAGAGAGAACATGACACTTCCGAAAGGCTACACCATGATTCAGGAGCCTATGCAGTACAGTTATGACAGCGACATCGCATCATTCGACGGAAGTTGCTCTCAGAAAGGAAATGTATTCACTGTAAACCAGACCCTCTCACTCGGCAAGCGAGTATATGAAGCCGAAGACTGGACTGACTTCCGTTCTGCAGTAAACGGATACAAGGAATTCGCCAATACCACATTCGTTTTTGAAAAGAAATAGTACGATGAAAAGATATATATATATGATTGCGGCATTCATGACCGCATTCACAGCAAGCGCACAGACTGACGCCACTCTGAACAAGGTAAGCGAGACTTATACCCTCAACACCGATGGAAGTATGGAATACAACTATTCCAAGGTGATGACCTATAATACCCATTACTCGTTCTTCTCCCTTTTCGGAGAAACATTTGTCGTATATAATCCGGAATATCAGGACCTTAAGATCAACCACTGCTACACCATCCAGAAGGACGGAACAAGGGTGGATGCTCCTGAAAACGCATTCAACAAGGTTCTTCCGAAACCCGCAGCCGATGCTCCAGCATATAACCACCTTACAGAGATGGTGATAACCCACACGGGACTTGAACTCGGGGCCACCGTATATCTGGATTATACCATCACTACAAAACCAGGCATGTTCGAATCACTGGACATCGACCGTACATTATCTGTCCCTGGCGCTGACATAAAGGAATATAAAGTCACTGTCAATATTCCTGAGAACAGGAAACTTACATGGAAACTGACGGATTCGAAGGTCAGGCCAACTGTGAACAAGGGCCATTACACATGGACATTCAGAAATCTGCCAGGTGGTGCAGGAGAAGCATATGCACCGGAAAACAGTGAGGGCCTTCCACGACTGACCGCCACCACATCCGAGTCGCTTGCTGCATCACTGATTCCGTTGACAATGGAGACAAGAGACCTCTGCAGACTCCCTTCCGGCGTACTGGACAACACATCTGACGACAGTTCAAAGGCACAGGCAATACAGAAATTCATAGTCAGTGGCCTTGGAAACTGCGGAGTCGAACCGGAGTGGGCAGGATACCGCAACCGTCAATGCGCAGAAATACTCAGAAGCGCATATGGTACAGTTTCAGAAAAGGCTCTCGCAATGGCCCGTCTCATGAGGTCCGAAGGTCTGGATGCAGAAGTGATAGTCGTATATCCTGCTGATGCAGTGAAGAGTCTCAAGACCATCAAGAATTATATCGTACGTTGCAACGGAGAATATTATTCCGCTTCATCGGTATCAAAGATCGACCCGGCATTACGATCAGACCGTGACGGATACTATGACCTTCAGGGCAACAAAGTGGAAATTGAGGC